>NZ_JBEYUY010000036.1:0-92987 GCF_040643775.1 Streptomyces sp. NPDC047081
GTCCGCCAGGCGTCGCAGCACACCCAGATACGGCATGGCGTCCGGCACCCGCACCAGCGTCTCGGTCGCCGGCCCTCGGACCCGCTGGCCGACGCGGAGACGGTGACCGCCGGGCGGCAGGCGGCGGTGGCGTACGGAGAGACGGTGACCGGCGGGCCGCAGGGGGCCGTGGCCTACGGTGAGACCGTGACCGGCGGGCGGCACGCTGCCGTATCGCACGGGGAGGGCGTGCCGACGGCCTGGGGCACCACGTCGCTCCGGCCCTCGGACGGGCGGCCGGCGCGGCCCGGGCGGCTGCGGTGGGTCCTGGCGGGTACGGCGGTGCTGGCGGCGGGGACCGTCGGAGGGCTGTTTCTCGCCGGGTTGCCGCCGTTCGCGGACGGGGTGAAGACGACGACCGTCAGTCAGGTCGTCCAGTCGGCGACCGGCTGGCAGGCGGTGACCGGGGTGTCGGTGCGGCGCGGGGACCAGGTCGCCGTGCGGTTCGTGTCGGGGGAGTGGACGGCCGCCACCGCGAACATGCCCATGACCGGGCCCGCCGGGTACGACGCGGAGACCGACAAGCGGCTCGACGGCGCGAAGGACTGCAAGATCAAGAAGGCGGCGCCGTTCGGTGCGCTGCTGGCCGTCCTCGCCGGCGTCAAGAACCCTCCCGTGCACACCGTCGGACGCGGCCTGACCTTCAAGGCCGCCGGCAGCGGCACCCTCCAACTCGGCATGAACGACACCGCCGGCTACTGCTCCCAGGACAACCGGGGCTCGCTGACGGTACGGGTGAGCGTGACGCACAAGGGCTGAGACGCGGGATCCGGATTGTCAGTGGCGGCTGCCATCATCCGCCGCATGCTCTACGACAGGCTGTTGCGCGCGCTGACCGACCCGGACTTCAGGATCGAGGTCCCGTACGCCGAGCTGCCGCGCCTGACCGAGACCCAGCTCGGCACCCTCCTCCCGGAGGCCCACGCCGTGCCCTCGACCGCGCCGCACGAACTGACGCGGCTGGCCTTCGCCGTCGAGGGCGCGGCGAAGAACCGGCAGCCGCGCTACACACCCGCCGCCTGTCGCCGGATGTTCGAGGTGCTGGTGGAGCGGAGCGAGGAGCGCGGCTGGGTGGACCTCGAGCCAGGTGTGGACGCCCTGCGGCACTGCACGGGTCCGCTCCCCGACGTGTCCGAACAGGTCGGCGCCCTGGTCGAGTTCCGTCTCGCGAAGGACGTCGTACGCCAGCCGTTCGCGCTGATCACCATGGCCACGCTCACCGGCGGGGAGACACAGCGCGCGGTCGTGGCCCGCCTCTCCCGGGACGTGGGCCCCGTCGTCGCGGACGAGATCGCCGCCGTCGCCGGCCTCGACGCGGCGGAGCAGGCACGGCTGTCCGAGATCGTGCAGGAGCACTGGTCCGACCCCACGCCGTCCTCCGCCGACGCATGGCGCGAGGCCGCCGAGCACCCCGCCTACGTGGCGTTCGCCCGCCGCGCGCTGGAGGCGGCGGCCGACCGCGCCGACGCGATCCGGGCCGGCGAGATCCCCTACCGGGCCGACAAGGCGTTCACCGAGCGGGAGATCGGCACGCTCGGCCGCGCCGCACGCGTCGCCCTGCTGCGCGACGAGCCCTGGCTGCCCGCACTCCTCGACCGCCTCCTGCCCGGCATCGTCCTCGCCCCGACGGCGGCGAGGACGGTCCCGTCGCAGGCGCTGCTGTACGAACTGGCCCGCGCCGCCCAGGACTTCCCGACCCCCGAGATGGTCACCGCGCTGCGTCACGTGCGCACGATCGTCCGGCACGCGGGCGTGCCCAAGCAGCTCGCCAAGATGCTCAAGAAGATCGACGCGGCCCTCGCCGAACGCACCGACGTCGCGCTGCGGCTGCCCGCGCTGGGCTTCGAGGGCGACGGCGTCCTGCGCCGGGAGGCGGGCGAGTACGCGGCCGTCGTCCGGGTCGACGGCACGACCGCCGAACTGACCTGGGAGAAGGACGGCCGCCCCCTGCGCTCGGTCCCCGCGCCGGTACGCCGTGACCACGCCGAGCTGGTCAAGGAGCTGCGCGACCTGGTCAAGCGGGTCGGCAGCCAACTCGCCACCCTGGTGCGCGCGTTGGAGGGCGGCTACACGGTCGACGCGGTCCACCCGTACGGCTGGTGGCGCACCGGGCTGGCCGCCCATCCCCTCGCCCGCTCCGTCGTCCGCCGCCTGATCTGGGAGGTCGAGACCGCGCCGGGCGACTGGCGCGCCGTCCTGCCGGAGACGGAGACCGACGACCTCCCCGACGCCCCAGAGGACGCCGCCGTACGCCTGTGGCATCCCCTGCGCTCCGACCCGGACTCTGTCCGCACCTGGCGGGACCTGCTGACCGAGCGGCGCATACGGCAGCCGTTCAAGCAGGCCTTCCGCGAGATCTATCTCCTCACCCCGGCCGAGGAGGCGACCCGCACCTACTCCAACCGCTTCGCCGCCCACCTCGTGCACTACCGCAGGATGTTCGCGCTGTTCCGGGCGCGCGGCTGGAAGAGCAACCTGCTCGGGCACTGGTCCGACGGCGAACAGGACGGCGCCGTACGGATCTTGGCGGCGGGGGAGTGGCAGGTCCGCTTCCTGCACTCGCTGGCCGACTGGGACGGCGACGAGCCGCTGGCCTCGACCGACCAGGTGCGCTTCTCCCGCCGGGTGGAGGGGATTTGGCGGGAGGCGCCGCTCGCCGAGGTACCGCCGCTGGTGTTCAGCGAGGCGATGCGCGACGTGGACCTCTTCGTCGGCGTCACGTCCGTCGCCGCCGACCCCGACTGGGCCGACGGCGGTCCTGTGCGCGCCTACTGGGAGCGGGCCGGCTTCGCCGAGCTGACCGCGAGCGCCGAGGCGCGCCGCGATGTCCTGGGGCGGATCCTGCCGCGCCTGAAGATCGCCGACCGCTGCTCGCTCGACGGCCGCTTCCTGGTGGTCCGCGGCGAGCTGCGCACGTACAGGATCCATCTCGGCTCGGCCAACATCCTGATGGAGCCGGACGATTCGTATCTCTGCATCGTCCCGGCGCGAGGCAAGGGCGGCGACGGAAAGGTGTTCCTGCCCTTCGAGGACGAGCGGCTGTCCCTGATCCTCAGCAAGGCGTTCCTGCTGGCCGACGACACACGCATAACCGACGCGTCGATCCTGGCGCAGATCGGGCGGGGAGCCTGAGGCTCAGGCCGGTTCGGCCACCTGCCGGCAGGCCTCCGCGTACGCCCGCACCAGCGGTCTGCGGTCTCCCTTCCGCCAGGCCAGGGCGTAACGGCTGGGCGCCAGGCCCCGCACCGGGCGGGTGAGCACGCCGCCCAGGGTGATCAGCGGGACGTTCCCCGCCGCCACCAGGCAGACGCCCAGCCCCGCGACCAGCGCCTCGTACGTCTCCTCGGTGCTCGCGATCTCCGCGCCGATCCGCGGCGGCTGCCCGTCGCGTTCGTCGAGGGCGAGCCAGTGGTCGCGCAGCGGCCCGGCGCCGGCCGGGAGGGCGAGGAACGGTTCGTCGGCCAGGTCCGCGAAGTCGATCTCGGCGCGGTCGACGAGCCGATGGCCCTCGGGCAGCGCGACAAGCCGGGGCTCCTCGGCGACCACCGTCCAGGCGTAACGCTCCTGGTCGGGCAGCGGCAGCCAGACGAAGGCCACGTCCGCGTCACCGTCCGCGAGCCCCGCCGTCGGATCCTCCCAGCTCACCTGCCGCAGCCGTACCACGGCCTGTGGCTGGGCCGCCGTGAAGCGGGAGCGGATCGCGGGCAGCAGACCACCGCGCCCCGGGCTGGTGCTCATCCCGACGACCAGCGTGCTGCGCAGCGCGGCCCGCGCCTCGGCCACCACGTCCGCGCCCTGCGCCCACGCGGCCAACACCCGCCGCGCGTACGGCAGTAGCGCGGCACCGGCCGCGGTCAGCTCCACGCCCCGCCGGTCCCGGCGCAGCAGCTCCACCCCCAACTGCCGCTCCAGCGCCCGGATCTGCTTGCTCAGCGCGGGCTGCGACACGTACAGCCGCTCGGCGGCGCGCGTGAAGTGCAGTTCCTCCGCCACCGTGACGAAGTACCGCAGGTCCCGCACATGGACGTCCGTCGTCATAGCCATCGGTTATCACCGTAGGTCTTGGACGGGTGCCGGTGCACGGGAAGAACCTGGATCCCGAACCACTTCGGGAGGGAGCGAGCCATGAACAGGGTCTGGCTGATCACCGGCGCGAGCAGCGGACTGGGGCGCGCCGTCGCCGAGGCGGCCGTCGCCGACGGCGACGTGGTCGTCGGCGCGGCGCGGCGGCCCGAGGGGCTGGACGACCTGGTGGCCGCCCACCCCGACCAGGTGGAGGCGCTGAAACTGGACGTCGCCGACGTGAGCGCCGCCGAGCCGGCCGTGCGGGACGTGGTGGCACGGCACGGGCGGATCGACGTGCTGGTCAACAACGCGGGCCGGGGGCATGTCGGCGCGTTCGAGGAGACGACGGACGAGGAACTGCGCGCCCTGTTCGACGTGCACGTCTTCGGGCCGGCGGCGCTGGTGCGGGCGGTACTGCCGTACATGCGCTCGCGGCGCTCGGGGGCGATCGTGCAGATGAGCAGCATGGGCGGGCAGACCTCCTACCCGGGCTTCTCGGCGTACAGCGGCACGAAGTTCGCCCTGGAGGGCATGTCCGAGGCGCTTGTGGGCGAGGTCGCGGAGTACGGCATCAAGGTGCTGGTCGTGGAGCCGGGCGCGTTCCGCACGTCCCTCTACGACGGCACGCAGGCCAGCACGGACGCGGGCGCGTACGCCACGGTGGGCGGCACGCGGGCGATGGTCGACGCGGGCTTCGACGACAAGGCCGGCGACCCCGCGAAGGCGGCGACCCTGATCCTCACGGCCCTGGCCTCAGAGCACACCCCCCTCCGCCTCCCCCTGGGCGACGACGGAGTGAGCGCGGTGCTCGCCCACCTGGACCAGGTGCGCGACGACGTCATGACCTGGGAGAAACGCACCCGCCGCACGGGTTTCCGGGACTGAAGCACATCGCGCGCGTGCAACCCTCTCTCCCCGCGAGCCGTCACCGTTGTCAGACCCCGATGCCACTATGGGCGTACGGGTCGGGTGGCGTCTGAGGGGTGGGGATCGTGGCGGGCGAGGGGGTGCAGGCGGTGCCCGTGGGGCGGCGGGCGCGGGACGTGTGCGCGCGGGGCACGCGGCTGTACGACGCCGCCCGCACCGTCCTCGACGACCACACCCGCGCCCTGGAAGCCGTCCGCTCCGCACTCGCCCCGCTCCGCGACGAACTCGTCGCCAAGGAGCTGGAGAACATCCCGGTCGGCCGCCTCAAGGACGCCGCCGAGGGCCGGCTGCGGCTGACGGCCGTCGAGTCGGCCGGGTTCACGACCGTGCGTTCGGTGTACGAGGCGACCCGCTTCGACCTGCGCCAGATCCCCGGCGTCGGCGCCCAGACCGCCGACCAGGCCCTCGCCGCCGCCCGCCAGATCGCCCGCGCCGTCGAGGAGACGGTCTCGGTCCGCATCGACGTCGACAACCCGGAACCCCGCACCACCGCCCTGGTCGTCGCCCTGCACCGGCTCGTCGAGGCCGGCCCCGAGCTCCGCAAGGCCGTCGACACCGCCACCCGACTCGACCGCAGACTGCGGGAGCTGATTCCCGCGGCCCGCCCCGCGACCGGCCGCCTCCGCCTCGCCCTCACCGGCCGCCGCCGCAAGGAGGCCGCCCTCGCCGCCACGGCCGAGCTCCGCGAGCTGACCGCCGACGCGGAGACCCGCGGCACCCGCCTCCAGCTGGCCCAGGCCTCCACCGACCTCCTGCGCGGCCCCGCCTCGGACATCGAGGCCTGGGTCGACTTCGAGCTGCGCTCCGCCGAGTACTACAGCCGGCTCGCCGACGTCTCCGCGCACCGCACGGACGAGGAGGCCGCCGAGGGTTACCTGCCGTCCGAGGTCGCCGAGCGGGTCCGCGCCCAGCCACTCGACGACACCCACAGCCGGGTGTCCCTGCGCGGCTACCAGTCCTTCGGCGCCCGCTTCGCCCTGGCCCAGCGCCGGGTGGTCCTCGGCGACGAGATGGGCCTGGGCAAGACGGTCCAGGCGATCGCCGCCCTCGCCCACCTCGCGGCCGACGGCCAGACCCACTTCCTCGTCGTCTGCCCGGCGAGCGTCCTGATCAACTGGACCCGCGAGATCCGCTCCCGCAGCGCCCTGCGGGCGGTCCCGGTGCACGGCCCCGACCGGCAGGAGGCGTACGCGCAGTGGCGCGAGCGCGGCGGCGTCGCCCTCACCACCTTCGACCTGCTGCACACCTTGCCGGCACCGGACGCCAAGAGGTCTCCGAGGTACTCGAAGCCCCCGAGATCCCCGAAATCCCAGAAGACCTCGAAGGCCCCCAAGACTCTCATGGCGCCGGATTCCCCGAAGCCCGCCATGCTCGTCGTCGACGAGGCGCACTACGTGAAGAACCCCGAGACCCGCCGCGCCAAGTCCATCGCCGCCTGGACCAGGTCGGCCGACCGCGTCCTGTTCCTCACCGGCACCCCGATGGAGAACCACGTCGAGGAGTTCCGCACCCTGGTCCGCTACCTCCAGCCGGACCTGGTCCCCAGGATCCGCGACGGGGACGCGGTCGCAGGCCCGTACGTCTTCCGCCGGTCCGTCGCCCCCGCCTACCTCCGCCGCAACCAGCAGGACGTCCTCACCGAACTGCCCGCGCTGCTCCAGGTCGACGAGTGGGAGGAGTTCAGCGCGGCGGACGAGGACGCGTACCGCACGGCGGTCGCCGCGGGGAACTTCATGGCGATGCGCCGCGCCGGATACGCCGACCCCGAGAAGTCCGCCAAGCTCCAGCGCCTGCGCGAACTGGTCGCGGAGGCGGCGGCCAACGGCCTGAAGGTGGTGGTCTTCTCGTACTTCCGCGACGTCCTGGCCACGGTCCACGAGACCCTGGGCGACGCCGTGTTCGGCCCGATATCCGGCACGGTCCCGGCCGCCCGCCGCCAGCGGCTCGTCGACGACTTCACGGCCGCCGACGGCCACGCGGTCCTGCTCGCCCAGATCGAGGCCGGCGGCGTGGGCCTGAACCTCCAGGCCGCCTCGGTCGTGATCCTCTGCGAACCGCAGGTCAAACCCACCCTGGAACACCAGGCCGTGGCCCGCGCCCACCGCATGGGCCAGGTCCGCCCGGTCCAGGTGCACCGCCTGCTCGCCACGGACAGCGTGGACGAACGCCTGCTGCGCATCCTGGAGAACAAGAACCGCCTCTTCGACGCGTACGCCCGCCGCAGCGACACCGCGGAGGCGACACCGGACGCGGTCGACGTCACGGACGCCGGCATCGCCCGCCGGATCGTGGAGGAGGAACAGCGAAGGCTGGCGGGCGAACCGGCCGAGTGACCGCGGTATCCGTCCCCGAGGGCCCCTGTTTACGATGCGCCCAGTCGTACACCCGCGGCACAGCGGCACACGTACGTCTCCCCACCCACCGCCCGAGCCAGGAGCACGGTACCTGTGTCCATACCCCCGCCCCCTGGGCCCTACCAGCCCCAGGAACCCCAAGGGCCGTACCAGCAGGGCCAGTTCCCCTACCAGCAGGGCCAGTTCCCGTACCAGCCGTGGGCCCAGGGCTACACCCCGTACAACCGCCCCGCCCCCGTCAACGGCCTCGCCATCGCCTCCCTCGTCCTGGGCATCCTCTGCTGCATCCCGGGCCTCGGACTGCTGCTCGGCCTGATCGCGCTCGGCCAGATCAGGAAGAACGGCGAGCGCGGCAAGAGCATGGCGGTCTACGGGTCGGTGCTCTCCACGCTCGGGCTCATCCTGTGGGTGCTGGTCCTCTCGACCGGCGCCGCCTCCGACTTCTGGGACGGCTTCAAGGACACCGCCCGCGACAACGGCAGCGCCTACACCCTCGCCAAGGGCGAGTGCTTCGACTCCCCGAGCGGCTCCCTGGAGGGCGAGGCCTACGACGTCGACAAGGTGCCCTGCGCCGGTGAGCACGACGGCGAGGTCTTCGCCTCGTTCAGGATGAGCGGCTACGACTCCTACCCCGGCGACCGCAAGGTCACCGACGTTGCCGACACCCGCTGCTGGTCGCTGCGCTACGACTACGCCATGGACGCCTGGGCCGTCCCCGACGACGTGGACGTGTACTACCTGACGCCGACCCGGGACAGCTGGGGACTCGGCGACCGCGAGATCACCTGCGTGTTCGGCAACACCGACGAGAAGGCGAGCCTGACCGGCTCGGTGCGCAACGACGCCCGGACCCTGGACGCCGACCAGCTCGCCTACCTGAACGCCGTCAACATCACCAACCGGGCCCTGGACGCACAGCCTGTGGACAGCCCGGACGACGACCTCAAGGCCAACACCCGCTGGGCGGACCGGATGTCGGACGCGTTCACCAGGCAGGCCGCCCAACTCCGCGCCCACGACTGGCCGTCCGGCGCGCAGGGCCCGGTCACGGCCGTCGCCCAGCAGGTCGAGACGATCCGGAAGGAGTGGGCGAAGGCCGCCAAGGCCACCGACGCGGACGCCTTCTACGCGTCCTACGACCGTGCCATGACCCTCTCCACCACCGGCAGGTCGGTCACCGCACGCAAGGCTCTGGGCCTCGCCACCACCCCGCCTCCGGACGGCGAAACCGGCGGCGGAGAGGAGAGCGGCGGAGACTCCTCCGACATTCAGGTGTGACGGCGGCTATAGCGGGGAGAAAGTGCCTGCGTAAAGCCTTCCCCCGGAACATGTCATCACATCGAGTGATTCTCTGGCCTTTGCTTGCATGGCGGAACCCACGGTTGCCACGCTGTTGCTGTCTGTACAACCTGATGGGAGCGGCCAGTGACTTTCGGTGAGCAGCCGGCGTATCTGCGGGTCGCGGGTGATCTCCGCAAGAAGATCGTCAGCGGTTCGCTGCCACCGCACACCCGTCTCCCCTCCCAGGCCAGAATCCGCGAGGAGTACGGCGTCTCGGACACCGTCGCCCTGGAGGCGCGCAAGGTGCTGATGGCCGAGGGCCTGGTCGAGGGCCGCTCCGGCTCCGGGACGTACGTCCGCGAGCGCCCCGTCCCGCGCAGCGTCGCCCGCTCCGGCTTCCGCCCCGACGGCGGGGCCACCCCCTTCCGCCAGGAGCAGGCCGACGGCGCGGCCCGCGGCACCTGGGAGTCCCGCAGCGAGCAGACCGAGGCCGGCGGCATGGTCGCCGAGCGCCTCGGCATCAAGCCCGGCGACCGCGTGATGTGCACGAGGTACGTGTTCCGGGAGGCCGGCGAGGCGATGATGCTCTCCACCTCCTGGGAGCCCCTCGCGCTCACCGGCCGTACGCCCGTGATGCTCCCCGAGGAGGGCCCGCTGGGCGGCATGGGCGTGGTCGAGCGCATGGCGGCCATCGACGTGGTCGTGGACAACGTCACGGAGGAGGTCGGCGCCCGCCCCGGCCTCGCCGAGGAGCTGGTCGACCTGGGCGGCGTCCCCGGCCATGTCGTCCTCGTCATCCAGCGCACGTTCTACGCCTCGGGCCGGGCCGTGGAGACCGCCGACGTGGTCATCCCGGCCGACCGCTACCGGGTCGCGTACCACCTCCCGGTGAAATAGCGCACACCTTTACGGCGGTTGCCCCCGCCGGCTCCCCTCCGCACCCCCTCCCACCGCTCGCGCGCCCCGTCCGCGCGCCGGTGGATTCCGGTCGTTCTCGCAGGTCGCCCGAGGCATGCCCGAAATCCCGCTGACCGGATGCGTCAAGGCTCCCGAGCGGCGCGTTCGAACTCGTGCGCCCCCCTCGTTCTGGCCGGTTGCGTACCTCTTTGTGAAAAGCCGTGTTCGCTGCGTAAAGGTTAGGCGTAGGCTCGGGCATATGCGGATTGCGGTTTCCTTAGCGGGCGGGGCACGGCACGAACCGCGTGGCGGCGGGCGCGCCGAGGTGGGAAGGAGTGGTGGGGGGCGATGAACGACGGCACGATCACTCTTCCCTGGCTCGTCATACGGCAGGACGACAACGGCAACCGTTACCGGGTGGGCAGGTACGCGACCAGGGCGGAGGCCCAGAAGATCGCGGACAGCCTCGACGACCGCGGCCACAAGCAGCTCTACTGGGTCGAACGCATCGGCCAGAACGGCCAGGGCGGCACCGCCACGGCCAACTGACCCGCCCCGCGCGCCTCCCCTAGGCTCCACTCCATGACGGAACGGATCGTGGTGGTGGGCGCGGCCCTCTTCGACGGCACCCACCTCCTGGCAGCCCGCCGAAGCGCACCCCCCGCCCTGGCCGGCCGCTGGGAACTCCCCGGCGGCAAGGTGGAACCGGGCGAGACCCCGGAGGCGGCCCTGGTCCGCGAACTCCAGGAGGAACTGGGCGTCCAGGCGGAGCCCCAGACCCGCGTCCCAGGCGAGTGGCCTCTAAAACCGCCGTACATCCTCCAGGTCTGGACGGCCAGACTCCTCCCGGATTCCCCGCCCCCGAAGCCCCTCCAGGACCACGACGACCTGCGCTGGCTGACCCTGGACGAGCTGTGGGACGTCGATTGGCTCGACCAGGACGTAGAAGCAGTCCAAGCGCTGACCAACCTTCTTTTCAGGGGCGCGGGGCTGTATTGATATGCGGCTCCGCCGCGTGGGCGCGACAAGCCCCAACGCACCCGCACCCGCCACACAACCTCACCCCCCGAGCTCCCAGGCGCACGCCGCTTACTCCATTCGTGCCACAGTGCGCCGCCCCGGACGGTAACGCCCACCGAATATCGGGTATGTCCCAATTAACCCCACGAAACCAGACATCGGTGGGCTCGCTGTCCTGGGAAGTGATCGGCGTGATCGACACCGAAGGCGACTGCGCCGAGTGGACCTTCCCCGCGGAACCGGGCGCCGTACGCAACGCCCGCGCAGCGGTCCGCGGTCAACTGCACACCTGGAACCTCGACACCCTCGGCGACCTCGCAACCCTGCTGGTCAGCGAGCTGGTCACCAACTCCCTGCGGCACGCGACCGGCCCCATCGGCGTCCGCCTCGTCCGCCCCGGAAGCCTCCCCGACGTCCTGCTCGTGGAGGTCTCCGACCCCCTCCCCGACCCGCCCCTCGAACGCGTCGCCCGCCCCGAGGACGAGAGCGGCCGCGGCCTCCAGCTGGTCGCCCACTCCTCCCGCCGCTGGGGCACCCGCCCCGGCGAGGCGGGCAAGACGGTGTGGTTCGAACTGGCGGTACCTGGCTGATCCGGGCGGATCGAGGCCGATCCGTGCTGTACGACCACCCCCGCCCTGTCGACCGACTGGTTCAGGCCAGTGGCAGTTGTCGGTGGGCGTGATTCGACGAGGTGTTGGCTGGTTAGAAGACTGGAAGTGTTCTCGCAGCCGGGACCGAAAACCGTCGGGACCGTGCTGTGATCGTGAACACCGTGTTGTGCGGCGCCGTAGTGCTGGATACTGCGGGCAGCCGCCCCCGGTGACCGGTGCCGGACGCGGTGAGCTGGAGGGGACGGTTCGCGTGAGCGAGATACCAGCGAAGGCCACGGAGTCCACGGACCCGTCGGGCGGCGCGAGGTCACAGGCCGCGGGTGATGCCGCCGCGGACGCGACGAGGCGTGCGACGACGGGTGGCGCGGGGCTTCGTGACATCGGCCTGGGCGACGCGCCGGGCGGTGACGCGATGTGGCAGAGCAGTCCGCCCGGCTCGATCTACGACTACATCAAGGTCGCGTCCTTCTCCATCGGCCCCGACGGCCTGGTCGACCAGTGGAGCCTCAGGGCCGAGCAGCTCTTCGGCATCCCCGCGGAGCACGCCGTCGGGATGGACCCCATCGAGGCGTTCATCGACTCGGATCTGCGCGAGCAGGGCCAGCGCAAGATGGCCGAGATCCTCGACGGGCGGGAGTGGACCGGTGTGGTCCCCTTCCGGATGCCGGAGACGGCCGACGGCGAGTGCGGCCGGGAGGGCCTCGCCGAGGTCTATGTCATGCCGACGCGGACCGAGGAGGGTGAGAAGGCGGCCGTCTGCATCGTCGTCGACGTCCGCACCCTGCGCAGCATCGAGACCGACCTCGCCGCCTCGCAGGCGATTTTCGGTCAATCTCCGTTCGGCTTCCTGCTGATCGACCCCGACCTGCGGGTCCGGCGCGCCAACCAGCGGTTCGCCTCGCTCTTCGGCGGCAGTCCGGACGACCACCGCGGCAAGGGCGTCCACGACTACCTGCCGCGCCCCGAGGCCGAGCGGGTCGCCGCGACCCTGCGCCGGGTCCTGGATACCGGCGACTCCATCACGGACATGCACGTCACGGGCTTTCTGCCGGGCTCGGACGAGCGCCGTCACTGGTCCATCAACCTTTACCGGGTGCACAGCGGTTCCGGCCGCCCCATCGGCATCGCCTGGCTCGGAACCGACATCACCGCCCGCCGCGCAGCGGCCCGGGAAGCGGCCTCCGCGCGGCGCAATCTCGCCCTTCTGAACGAGGCGGGCGCCCGCATAGGCAACTCCCTCGACCTGGAGACCACGGCCCGCGAACTCCTGGACGTCGTCGTCCCCGGCTTCTGCGACCTCGCGACGGTCGACCTCTACCAGGGCCTGCTGGCCGGCGACGAGACCCCGCCCGGCCTCGCCGACGGCAGCGCCGAGCTGCGCCGGGTGGCCTTCGCCAGCGCGGTCTCCGACGCCCCGTTCACCGGCTCGGGCCCGCCCGTGTCGGTCGGCGCGGTCCACCACTTCCCGTTCAACTCGCCCTGCGCGGACGCCCTGCGCACCGCCCGCACGCAGCTCATCCCCGCCGAGGAGGGCGGCCTCGTCCAGTCGACGCTGGCCGTGCCGATGGTCGCCCACGACACGGTCGTGGGACTCGCGCAGTTCGCCCGTACGAAGGGCAGCGAGCCGTTCGGCGACCGGGACCGTGACCTCGCGGTGGAGCTCGCCGCCCGCGCCGCCGTCTGCATCGACAACGCCCGCCTCTACCGCCGCGAGCACGAACGCGCGCTCATCCTGCAGCGCTCCCTGCTCCCACCCGGCGACCCGGTCGCCTCCGGCCTTGACATCGCCTGCCGCTACCTCCCCGGCAACTCCTCCGCGGACCGCCCCAGCGAGGTCGGCGGCGACTGGTTCGACGTGATCGAACTGCCGGGCCACCGCACGGCGTTGGTGGTCGGCGACGTCATGGGCCGCGGCCTGCGCGCGGCGGTGGCGATGGGCGAACTGCGCTCCGCGGTACGGACCCTGGCCCTGCTCGACCTCGAACCGGCCGAAGTCCTCAGCGCGTTGGACGAGATCGCCCGCGGCCTCGGCGCGCCCGGCGGCGTCCAGCAGGCCACCCGCGCCGCCCGCCGCCCCCGCGAGGCCGATCTCTCCGAGGTCTACCTCGCGACCTGCGTCTACGCTGTCTACGACTCCGTCACCCGCCGCTGCACCTTCGCCAACGCGGGGCATCTCCCGCCGGTCCTGGTCGAACCCGGCGAGGACGCGCTGATGCTCGACGTGCCGCCGGGCATGCCGCTCGGCGTCGGCGGGGAACCCTTCGAGGAGGTGGAGGTCGAACTACCCGAAGGTGCGCTGTTGGCGCTCTACACGGATGGACTGGTCGAAAGCCGCGATCATCCCCTCGACGAGGGCCTCCAGGCCTTCGTCGGCGCGCTGACCGACCCCACCCGGCCCCTGGAGGACGTCTGCGACCACGTCCTCAACACCCTCGACACGCACCACGGCGAGGACGACATCGCGCTGCTCATGGCCCGCGTGCAGGGGCTGCCGGCCGACTCCGTGGGCGACTGGACGCTGCCGCGGGAGCCGCGGAGCGTGGGGCGGGCGCGGGAGTATGCGCGCGGGCAGCTGCTGACGTGGGATCTGGAGCCGTTGGTCGACACGACGGAGCTGCTGGTCAGTGAGCTGGTGACGAACGCTCTGCGGTACGGCGAGGGTGATATTCGGCTGCGGCTGCTGCTGGACCGGACCCTGGTGTGCGAGGTCTGGGACTCCGGCCTCGTCCAGCCCCGCCGGCGCCGCGCCCGCGACACGGACGAAGGGGGCCGGGGGCTTCAGCTGGTGGGGCTGTTGAGCGCGGCTTGGGGGTCTCGGCGTACGCCTCGGGGGAAGACGGTGTGGTTCGAACTGCCGCTGCCGGACGGGGAGACGGGGCTGGCGGACCCTGCGGAGGCTTTGCTCAGTCTGTTTTGAGTGCGCCCAGGGATTGGGTGGGTGCTGTTGCGTGGCGAGTGCGGGTGGTTGGGCCGCCGTACGTCGGGGGTGTGCCGTTGGGCAGGAGGACTCCGCCCAGGACCGCTCCTGCCATGCCGGCCGCGTGGATCTCGTACGGGTTGCCGTGCAGGCGTACGTCCTGTTCGGCCAGGTCTCGGGACTCGCGGGCCAGGGAGTCGGCCGGCCGGCGTTCCGCCTCTGCGAGTCGGGTGCGGGCCGTGGCGCCCACCGCACCCCTGTGCGTCGCCACGAAACCCGCCGCTCCGGCGATGTCGGCCCGCGCGACCAGCAGTGCGGCGGCCGACAGGACTCCGGTCCGCCCCACACCGACCGCCGTGGTCGCCGTCACGATCCGGCGCAGGGCGTCGAGGGGGTCGTACGGGCCGGTCGCGGTCAGTTCTTCTCGTACGGCGGCCAGGACTTGGTCGGCCTGGGTGACGCCCTTCTCGCGCGCCCCTGCCAGCTCCGCCTCCGCTCCCGTCAGCGCGGGCGGGATCAGCGCTGCCGCCGATGCCAGAGCCTTGTCCAGGCGGTCGATGCCGGCGAGGAATTCGTCGGCCTGTGTGATCGCGCCCTCGGCTGCCCGCAGATGGCGTACCGACGCTGCTCCCTCACCCCTGTCGGCCGACTGGCGGGCCTCGTTGAGCCGGGTCGTGGCGAACAGCAGGCGGTCCTTGGCCTGTTCGACGTGGCCGGTGACGTCGGCGACCGCCGAGGGGCCGTATCGCGCGGTCAGTTCCGCCGGCTTCGCCTCTGCGGCTCCGGTTTGGCCCGCCAACTCCCGGAAGCGGGCCTCGGCCACCTCCAGCGCTTCTCCGATCCCGGCCTCCAGCCCCCGCAGCCGGTCGAACGCCTCCGCCTCCGCGTCCAGCCGCCTTCCCGCCTCCTGACACCGCCCGACCATCCCCGCGAGCGCGTGCCGCCTGGCCGTCTCGTCCCCGGGGACGCCCTCGTCGTACTGCTGCCGCATCCGGAAGGCGGCCGACAGTTCGGCGCTGGCGTCCCCGACGGTCTGTGCGAAGGGCATGACCGCGTCCGTGCCGAAACGGGCCTCGGCGAAGGCGAGTTCCTCCCGGCTGGTGCGTATGCAGTCGTCTGTTTCGACGAGCAACGCCCTTACGCGTTCGTCCAGTTCGTCCAGCGGGGGCGCGGTGGGTGTTGCCGGGGCCGGGACACCGCCGGGTGTCGTGCGGGTCCGCGCCCGCCGGGTGCGCCTCACATAGCCGTATCCGGCGAGCACGCCTGCTGCGCCCACGGCTACCAGCGGCAGTACCAGATCGGCGGCCGAGGTCTCGTCCTCGGCTGCGGTCACCTGTGCGCTCGTCGCGTGCGCCCGCGTGTCCGGGGGTGCGCCGCCGTCGCTGATCGTCATCCCGGGCAGCAGCAGCCACACCACCCCGGCCAGCCCGCCCACCAGGGTGTGCACCACGCGCACGGATATGTGGGAGGTGGCCCGCCGGGGGCGGCCCCGAATCAAGGATGACGTCACATTTCGGAGCGTATGAGGAGGAATGCGTGGGCGCGAGCGGGGTGGGCCAACGATGCCGGAGGGGGGGTCGGGTCACCAGCTGAGGGCGGCCGCCACCGGGCGGTGGTCGCTGGCCGTGGCCGGCAGGACCCAGCAGCTCTGCGGGTGGACTCCGCGGACCAGGATCTGGTCGATCCGCGCGATCGGGAACTTCGCCGGCCAGGTGAAGCCGAAGCCGTCCCCGGCCTCGGTCTGGGCCGAGTCCAGCTGTGCGGTGAGGGCGGTGAAGGCGCGGTCGTCGGTGGTGCCGTTCAGGTCGCCGAGCAGCACCATCCGCTTGTTCGGCTCGGCGGCGACGGCCTTGGCGAGCGCCTTGGCGTTGCGGTCCCGGCTCTCCGTCCAGAAACCGGTCCTGGGGAGCAGGCGTACGGATCCCAGGTGGGCGACGTACACCGCCAGCGGGCCCCGGCCCGTGGCCACCGTGGCGCGCAGCGCCCGGTTGTCGGCCAGAGTGACGGCCGCCGGCTTGGTGGCCGCCAGCGGGCCGTAGTCCGTCTCGATCTCGACCGGCCGGGCGTCCGACAGCGGCAGCTTGCTCCACAGCCCGACCGTGCCCTGGACCGTGTGATAGCGGTACGTGGTCGCCAGCGCCTTCTCGTACGCGGCCGTCGCCTGCGGGGTCAGCTCCTCCAGCGCCAGCACGTCCGCGCCGGAGGCGGCCAGGGCGCGGGCGGTACCGGCCGGGTCGGGGTTGTCGGCGCCGACGTTGTGACTGGCCACGACGAGGTCGCCGCCCGCGTGGGACTTGTCGGTGAGCAGGCCGCCGAAGAGGTTCAGCCACACGGTCACCGGCAGCAGCAGCGCGAGCCCCGCGGCGGCGGAGCGGCGCCACAGGGCTCCGGCCAGCAGCAGCGGGACGAACAGCAGGCCGAACCACGGCAGCACGCTCTCCACCAGGCTGCCCAGGCCCCCGGTGTCCGGGATCTCCGCGTGCAGCAGCATGAGCAGACCGAGCAGCAGCGCCGCCGCGGCCAGTAGCGGGCCGCGTTTCCAGGGGCCCGGCCGGGCTGCGGCGCGGATCGTCCGACGGAGGCTCGCGCGCCGGGGTCCTGCGACCTCCTGCTCGGTGTCCGGCTGCGTCGCCGTTCCGCCCCGCGCACGGTCGGTCACTGTTTCGCTCACCGCTGCACCCTCGGGGCCTGGGCGGGGGCGGCGTACGTTCGGGCCGGTGGCGGGGTTCGAGTCATGCTGCCAGTCAAGACGGCAGGGTGTTGCCGTCCCGTATGCGGTTTTCGATATGCCCGCGATATACGCGGGCTCCTAGCATCGGGAGCATGCGTGTGCTGATTGTCGAGGACGAGCCCTACCTGGCGGAGGCCATCCGCGACGGTCTGCGCCTGGAGGCGATCGCGGCCGACATCGCGGGGGACGGCGACACCGCGCTGGAGCTGCTGGGCGTCAACGCCTACGACATCGCCGTACTCGACCGGGACATCCCCGGCCCGTCCGGTGACGAGATCGCCAAACGCATCGTCGCCTCCGGCAGCGGCATGCCGATCCTCATGCTCACCGCGGCCGACCGCCTCGACGACAAGGCCTCCGGCTTCGAACTCGGCGCCGACGACTACCTCACCAAACCCTTCGAGCTCCAGGAGCTCGCGCTCAGGCTCCGCGCACTCGACCGCAGACGCGGCCACAGCAGGCCGCCCGTGCGGGAGATCGCGGGGCTGCGCCTCGACCCGTTCCGCCGGGAGGTCTACCGGGACGGCCGTTACGTCGCGCTGACCAGGAAGCAGTTCGCGGTGCTCGAAGTCCTCGTCGCCGCCGAGGGCGGGGTCGTCAGCGCCGAGGAGCTGCTGGAGCGGGCGTGGGACGCGAACGCCGACCCGTTCACCAACGCCGTGCGGATCACCGTCTCGGCCCTGCGTAAACGGCTGGGCGAGCCGTGGATCATCGCCACCGTGCCGGGCGTCGGCTACCGCATCGACACCCAGCCGCCGGCCGGGCACGAAGGGGGAGAGCGTGGATAGGGCACCCGGGCTGAGCGTCCGTTTCAAGCTGACCCTCAGCTATGCCGGATTCCTGGTGCTCGCCGGAGCCTCGGTGCTCGCCCTGTGGTCGGTCCTCCTGAAGCTCTTCCCGCACTCCGTGATGATCAGGGCCACCAGGTCCGGTATCGGCGGGGCGTTCGCTCCCGGGCGCTCCAACACCCAGCAGGCCTTCGGGCAGGTGGCGGCCGCGGTGCTGGTGTTCCTGCTCGTGTTCGGTCTCGTCGGCGGGTGGATCCTCGCCGGGCGCATGCTCGCGCCCCTGACCCGCATCACGGACGCCACCCGCATGGCCGCCGACGGGTCGCTCTCCCACCGCATCCGGCTGCCGGGCCGCACGGACGAGTTCCGGGAACTCGCCGACGCCTTCGACGCGATGCTCGCCCGGCTCGAAGCGCACGTCGAGGAGCAGCGGAGGTTCGCGGCCAACGCCTCCCACGAACTGCGCACGCCGCTCGCGGTCTCAAAGGCGCTCCTGGAGGTGGCCCGCACCGACCCGAAGCGCGACCCCGGCGAACTCATCGACCGTCTCCACGCCGTCAACACCCGGGCGATCGACCTCACCGAGGCACTGCTCCTGGTCAGCCGCGCCGAGCAGCGGTCCTTCACCCGGGAACGCGTCGACCTGTCCCTCATGGCGGAGGAAGCCACCGAGACCCTCCTCCCGCTCGCGGAGAAGCACGGTGTCACCGTCGAGACCTCCGGCGACATCACGCCGACGGCCGGATCACCCGCCCTTCTGCTCCAGCTGACCATGAACCTCGTCCACAACGCGATCGTCCACAACCTGCCCGAGAAGGGCACGGTGTGGGTCACCACCGCCGTCCGACCCAAGTCCGTGCTGCTCACGGTCGAGAACACCGGCGAGAAGCTCCTCCCGCAGATGGCCTCCACCCTCACCGAACCCTTCCGGCGCGGCACCGCACGCATCCACACCGACCACGCGGGCGTCGGCCTCGGCCTGGCCATCGTCAAGACCATCACCGACGCGCACGACGGAACACTGACCCTCACACCGCGCCCCGGCGGCGGCCTGCGCGTCGCGGTGGAGCTGCCCACGCCGACGACACAGGAGTGACACGAGCCCGCCGAAATCCGGCTGCGGCCGCACCGGGCGCGATGCGACGATCCCCCGATGACCGCCGCCCGCAAGCACCTGACCCGCGACGACCTCGCCCCTCTCGCCCGCGCGGCGACCGGCCGCACCCTCGCCACCGTCACCCGCCTGCGCGGCGGCAGCAAGAAAGGCGCCTACCGCCTCGCCCTCGACGACGACACCACCGCCGTCGCCTACGTCTGGTCGCCCGACGAGGACTACTGGGACGCCGACCCGCCCGACCTCCGCGACCCCTTCTCCCACGGCACCGGTTTCGACCTGTTCACGGCCGTGTACGACCGCCTGACCGCGGCCGGCGTCCGCACACCCCGCCTCCTGTACGCCGGTGACGGCCAGGTGGTCGTCGAGGACATGGCGGGCGGCAGCCTGGAGGAGACCCTGCGCCGGGACCCGCCCACGGCCCGCGCCTCCCTGGACCTGCTCGCGGCCCAGCTCGGCCGCCTGCACGCCCACGAGGGCCCGACCTTCGGCAAGGTCGCCCTCGTCGACAACGGCGGTACCCCATCGGCCGGTTCATGCGAACAGCGCGTCACGGAGGGCGCCCTGCGCGACATCGAGGAGATCGCCGTACGGGATCCACGGGCGGCCGCGGCACGCGATCAACTCACAGATGCCGTACGGGCATTGGCGACAGCCGTCCGCCCCCGCACCCGGTACTCCCTCATCCACGGCGAACTCGGCCCGGACCACGTCCTGTTGACGCCGGACGGGTACCCGGCCCTCATCGACATCGAGGGGCTGCTGTACTTCGACGTGGAGTGGGAGCACGTGTTCCTGCGGCTCCGCTTCCAGGAGCACTACGAAGCCCTGCGCGTCCCGGACCTGGACGAGGACCGGCTCCGGCTCTACCGGCTGGCCATGCATCTGTCCCTGGTGGCGGGCCCGTTGCGGCTGCTGGACGGCGATTTCCCGGACCGGGTGACGTTCCGGGAAATCGCGGAGTACAACCTCCGGCAGGCGCTCAGCCTCCTGTCGGCCTTCTCATGATCTTCGAGCCCAGCCACACCAGCGGGTCGTACTTGCGGTCAACGGCCCGTTCCTTCAGGGGAATCAGCGCGTTGTCCGTGATGTGGATCCCCTCGGGGCAGACCTCCGTGCAGCACTTGGTGATGTTGCAGTAGCCGAGACCGTGTTCGTCCTGGGCGGTCTTCTTGCGGTCCAGGCCGGACTCGGAGGCGGCGTCCAGCGGGTGCATGTCCAGTTCTGCCACGCGCATCAGGAAGCGCGGGCCGGCGAACGCGGGCTTGTTCTCCTCGTGGTCGCGGACGACATGGCAGGTGTCCTGGCACAGGAAGCACTCGATGCACTTCCGGAACTCCTGCGACCGGTCCACGTCCTCCTGGAACATCCGGTACTCGCCGGGACCCACCCCCTCCGGCGGCACGAACGCCGGAACCTCCCGCGCCTTGGTGTAGTTGAAGCCGACGTCGGTCACCAGGTCCCGTACCACCGGGAAGGCGCGGAGCGGAGTGACCGTGATCGTCTCCTCTCGGGTGAAGACCGACATACGGGTCATGCACATCAGGCGCGGGCGGCCGTTGATCTCCGCCGAGCACGAACCGCACTTGCCCGCCTTGCAGTTCCAGCGGACGGCGAGGTCGGGGGCCTGGGTCGCCTGGAGGCGGTGGATGATGTCGAGCACCACCTCGCCGTCGTTCACCTCGACCTCGAAGTCCTCCAGGCCGCCGCCCTTGACGTCGCCCCGCCACACCTTGAAGCGGGCCTCGTAGCTGCTCACTCGTAGAGCTCCTCTTCGGAGAGGTACTTGACCAGCTCCTCCTTCTCGAAGAGAGCGAGCAGGTCGGCGCGGATGGGTTCGGTGGTCTCGCGGGTGAGGTCGATCTGGCCGCGGACGGGGTCCGTGGCCGCCAACCCGCCCGTGGGGTCGGTCAGTTGGCACAGCAGGTTGATGTTGCGCCACTTGCGTTCCATCGTCGGATGGTCCTCGCGGGTGTGGCCGCCGCGCGACTCGGTGCGCTCCAGCGCCGCCCGCGCCACGCACTCGCTGACCAGCAGCATGTTCCGCAGGTCGAGCGCGAGGTGCCAGCCCGGGTTGAACTGGCGGTGCCCCTCGACACCGGCCCGGCGCGCCCGTACCCGCAGATCCGCCAGCTTCTCCAGGGCCTGCTCCATCTCGCCCTCGCGGCGGATGATGCCGACCAGGTCGTTCATGGTCTGCTGGAGTTCCTGGTGGAGGGTGTACGGGTTCTCCGGCGGGCGTCCGTCGTCCTCGCCCGGGGCGGGGCCCTCTGCGGAGAAGGGGCGCAGCGCCTCGGCCGCCGCGGTGTCGACCTGGACGTCGTCCACCGGCGGGCGGCTGTCCGTGAGGCCGCTCGCGTACTCGGCCGCGTGCCAGCCGGCCCGGCGCCCGAACACCAGCAGGTCGGAGAGGGAGTTGCCGCCGAGGCGGTTGGAGCCGTGCATACCGCCGGCCACCTCGCCGGCCGCGAACAGTCCAGGCACCCCGCGCGCCGCCGCCGAGTCGGACTCGACCGCGATACCGCCCATCACGTAGTGACAGGTCGGCCCGACCTCCATCGCCTCCGCCGTGATGTCGACGTCCGCCAGCTCCTTGAACTGGTGGTACATGGACGGCAGTCGGCGCCGGATGACCTCGGCCGGCATACGCGTCGACACGTCCAGGAACACGCCGCCGTGGGGGGAGCCGCGGCCCGCCTTCACCTCGGAGTTGATGGCGCGGGCGACCTCGTCACGCGGCAGCAGCTCGGGTGGCCGCCGGTTGTTGTCCGGGTCCTCGTACCAGCGGTCGCCCTCCTCCTCCGACTCGGCGTACTTCTCCTTGAAGACGTCGGGCACGTAGTCGAACATGAACCGCTTGCCGTCGGAGTTCCGCAGCACACCCCCGTCACCGCGGACCGACTCGGTGACCAGAATCCCCTTCACCGACGGCGGCCAGACCATCCCCGTCGGGTGGAACTGCACGAACTCCATGTTCAGCAGGGGAGCGCCCGCGAGCAGCGCCAGCGCGTGCCCGTCGCCGGTGTACTCCCACGAGTTCGACGTCACCTTGAAGGACTTGCCGATGCCACCGGTGGCGATGACGACCGCAGGCGCCTCCAGGACGAAGAAACGGCCGGTCTCACGCTCGTACGCGAAGACCCCGGAAACCCGGCTTCCGTCCTTCAAGATCCTTGTGACCGTGCACTCCTGAAAGACCTTCAGACGGGACTCGTAGTCCCCGGTCTCCTTCTTGTCCTCCTGCTGGAGCGACACGATCTTCTGCTGGAGGGTGCGGATCAGTTCGAGGCCCGTGCGGTCGCCGACGTGTGCGAGCCGCGGGTACTCGTGGCCGCCGAAGTTGCGCTGCGAGATGCGGCCGTCCTTCGTGCGGTCGAAGAGGGCGCCCCAGGTCTCCAGCTCCCAGACCCGCTGCGGGGCCTCCTGGGCGTGCAGCTCGGCCATCCGCCACTGGTTGAGGAACTTGCCGCCGCGCATGGTGTCGCGGAAGTGGACCTGCCAGTTGTCGTGCTCGTTGGCGTTCGCCATCGCCGCCGCGATGCCGCCCTCGGCCATCACGGTGTGCGCCTTGCCGAACAGCGACTTGCAGATCACGGCCGTACGGGCGCCTCGTTCGCGCGCCTCGATGGCGGCCCGGAGGCCCGCGCCCCCGGCGCCGACCACGACGACGTCCCACTCCTGGCGGTCGACCACGGACATCAGTTAGGCCCCACTCATCTCAGTCAGAAGAAGCGCGGATCGTCGAAGGCACCGGACGCGAGCAGATAGACGTAGAAGTCGGCGAGCGCCACGCTCACCAACGACGCCCAGGCCAGCAGCATGTGACGGGCGTTCAGCTTCCCGACGAACTGCCATGCCTTGTAGCGCACGGGGTGTTTGGAGAAGTGTTTGAGCTTCCCGCCGACGATGTGCCGGCAGGAGTGGCAGGAGATCGTGTACGCCCAGATCAGCGTGATGTTGACCAGGAAGACGAGGGTGCCGAGGCCCATGTGGCCCCAGTTCTCGTCGGTGTCCCGGAAGGACAGCACGGTGTCGTACGTCAGGATGCCCGCGACCACGATCGCCGCGTAGAAGAAGTACCGGTGGATGTTCTGCAGGATCAGCGGGAAGCGCGTCTCACCCGAGTACTTCTTGTGCGGCTCGGCCACCGCGCAGGCCGGCGGGGACGCCCAGAAGCCCCGGTAGTAGGCCTTGCGGTAGTAGTAGCAGGTCAGTCGGAAGCCCAGCGGGAAGATCAGGATGATGATCGCCGGGGAGATGCCCCACCAGCTGCCGAAGACGTCGGCGTTGGGGCCCGAGGGCATGTTCTTGCAGTTCTCCGCCAGACACGGCGAGTAGAACGGGGAGACGTACGGCGCCGAGTAGTAGTCCGCGTTGGCGAACGCCCGCCAGGTCGAGTAGACGATGAAGGCGAGCAGTCCCGCCGCGGTGGCGGCGGGGGCCAGCCACCAGCGGTCGGTGCGCAGATGTGGGGCGTCGATCGCGGCGCGCGTACCGGTTCTCACGCCGCCGCTGTTCGGATGGGGTTCCGTACCAGTGGCCAACTGAAGGCTCCGGGGGTTCGGGTCAGGGGGCGTGCCGGTCGCGGGCGCCGAGTCCCTCGTCGTCCGAGTCCGTCCACAGTTTGGGGTCGTACGGGGTGTCGGGGATGGTGACCAGCTCGGGCTTGGCGGGCGTGGCCTGGAGCGACGCCGCCGCGCGCAGGAGCTGGACGCTCTCCCGCAGGTGATCGGCGTCGGCCCGGACGCGGCGCATGTCCAGACCGCCGCTGCCGAGCTGCTGTTCCAGGCGGCTCACCGACCGGGTCAGGTCGTCGAGGCAGCGCTGGACTGACGTCAGGTCGTCGTGCACGGACATGACGTGACCTCACTTCCGTCGGCCTTGCGGCCTAGGTCGGCAACGTTCATGCGCCTGCGAGTGTTGCGCGTCACACCTGCCGGTGGGAAGGGATGTGCAGCGATTGGCGGATTGCACGCCTCCAGTGCACGCCCGCATGCGCTCTGTGTGCGCCGGGGAGCGCATTGCGTCGGCATTGCGCCGCACGGGTGGGCTTGTCCGCCCCTGCCGCCGTGTCGCCCCCGGTAGGCGAACCCTTTCCTCTTCAGTGGGGCCGTAGATCTGATCAACTCCAAAATACCGCCAAATGTGATCAGAAGCCCTATTCGCGGCAATGGGCGGGACCGGCTCTCCGGAGGTAGGCAAACATGTCGAACGACGGCTCCGGCAGCGCCCCCAAGGGGCGCGGGGAACTGCGCGACCAGCCACATCGGACCGTCAGACGAACGACGGCCGACCGCGCAGCGCTTAGATCGGCCGCATTCCTCACCGCCGGCGCGCTGGCCATCCCCCTGCTCGCCTCCTGCAGCTCGGACGATCCCGCCGGCAAGCCCCTCGCCGCCCAGGACATCGCCCCCGCCGCCCGAGAGCTCGTCGAAGACGGCGGCACGCTGCGCTGGGCCGTGGACGACGTGCCCGAGACGCTCAACGCCTTCCAGTCCGACGCCGACGCGGCCACCAACCGGATCGCGCAGGCCGTGCTGCCGTCGATGTACCGCATGGACGCGAACGGCAGGCCCGTACGCAACGCCGACTACCTGGAGTCCGCCAAGGTCGTCGACACCGAGCCCAAGCAGGTCGTCGTATACAAGCTGAACCAGCAGGCCGTGTGGAGCGACGGCCGGGAGATCGGCGCCGCCGACTTCGCCGCCCAGTGGCGTGCCCTGTCCGGCAAGGACAGCGCCTACTGGACCGCCCGCAACGCCGGCTACGACCGCATCGAGAAGATCGAGCGCGGGGCGAACGACCTGGAGGTCAAGGTCACCTTCGCCCGCCCGTACGCCGACTGGCAGTCCCTCTTCTCGCCGCTGTACCCGAAGGACGTCATGGGCACCCCCGACTCCTTCAACGACGGCGCCCGCCGCAAGCTCAAGGTCACCGCGGGACCCTTCGCGCTCAAGAAGGTCGACCGCAAGAACGACCAGGTCACCCTCGCCCGCAACCCCCGCTGGTGGGGCCGGCCCGCGAAGCTGTCCGAGATCGACCTGATGTCCGTACCGCGTGACAAGCGGGCCGACGCGCTGGCCGCCGGGACGATCGACCTGGCCGAGATCGACCCGTCAGCGGCCCAGCGCATCGCCCTCGCGGACCGGGCGAGGAGCGGCACGAACACCCCTCTCCAGGGCGCCTCCCCGCTGATGGGCTCCGTCGGCGGCGGGCGGGTCGCCGCGAAGTCGCTGCGCTCCTGGGCGCTGGCGCACGGCACCGACGAGGACGCGGCCGACGAGGAGGTGCGCGCCCTCGCCGAGCAGCGCAGGAAGATCGCCACGCTGCGGAAGCGGCAGGAGACCCTGCGCGGCTTCGTGGTCCGCAAGTCCCTCGAACCGGCCTTCACCCAGCTCGCCCTCAACGGCTCCGAGGGCCCCCTCGCCGACGAACGCGTCCGCCGCGCGGTGGCCCGTGCCCTCGACCGGCAGGCCCTGGCCGAGGCCGTGCTCAAGCCGCTCGGCCTGCCCGCGGTGCCGGTCGGCAGCCACCTCGCGCTGTCCGGCCAGGAGGACTACGCCGACAACAGCGGCGCGATCGGCGGCCAGGACACCGCGGAGGCGCAGGCGCTGCTCGCGGACGCCGGGTGGGTGCCCGGCGGGCCGGTCAAGGAGCAGAAGAAGGGCGAGAAGGCGGCCGGGTCCAAGGGCAAGAAGTCGGACGACGAGTCCGAGGGCGGCGACGACGGGACGTACATCGTCGGCGAGGACAACAAGGGCGAGGGCGCCGACGGCAAGGACACCAAGGACCACGAGAAGAAGCACGAGCACAAGGGCGAGGACGGGTCCAAGCACCTCGCCGACGGCAAGCAGTACGGCGAGAAGCACCTCAAGCAGGGCGGGGCGCCGGGCGCGTACGCGCCCAAGGGCACGGCGGCGCCGGGCGGGGCGGCGGCCGCGCAGCTGGCCAAGGACGGCAAGCC
Source organism: Streptomyces sp. NPDC047081 (assembly GCF_040643775.1). Classification (NCBI taxonomy): domain Bacteria; kingdom Bacillati; phylum Actinomycetota; class Actinomycetes; order Kitasatosporales; family Streptomycetaceae; genus Streptomyces; species Streptomyces sp. NPDC047081. Next base: position 25,709 of record NZ_JBEYUY010000036.1, read on the forward strand.
GCTCACCCTCCGCTTCGTGCTCCCGTCGGGGCCCGGCTCCGAGACGCTGCGCACGGTGGCCGACCGGATCGGCCGGATGCTGGCGCGGGTCGGGATCCGTACGGACATCGTGAAGGTGTCCGACGACAGCTACTTCAAGGACCACATCGCGGCCGGGCAGTACGACCTCGCCCTCTACTCGTGGCCCGCCTCCGCCTTCCCGGCGACCGACGCCCGGCCGATCTACGCGAAGCCGGTTCCCGCGGCCGACGGTTCGCTGGACGTCGAGCAGAACTACACGCGGGTCGGCACGGACCAGGTGGACCAGCTGTTCGACCAGGCCATGGCCACGCTGGACGACGACGAGAGCCGGGACCTCATCCGCAAGGCCGACTCCCGCATCTGGGCGGCGGCCGGCTCGATCCCCCTCTACCAGCGCCCACAGCTGACAGCGGCCAAGAAGGACGTGGTGAACGCCGGGGCCTTCGGCTTCCAGACGCCGGTGTACGAGGACATGGGCTTCCTGAAGAAGGGGGCGAAGCCGTCGGCGAGCGCGTCGTCGGCCGGCTGAACACGCTTGCGTCGTCCGCCCGGCGCCCGCACCATGAGGTCGGTATCGATCATGGTGCGGGCGCCGGGCGTTCGTGCACGGGGGAGAGCGGGGGCGCGGAATGCGTACCTTCGGGCGGGGGAGCCGGGCGGCGGTACTGGTCCCGATGGCGCTGGCGGCGGGGCTCGTGGGGTGCAGCGGCGGCGGCAAGAGCGAGGACGAGGGGGCGAAGGCCTGCTCGCGGGGGACGTACGCCTGGTCGGGCATCCGGCACACGGAGACGCTGACCGCGCTCGCCGATCCCATCCTCTTCAAGAAGAAGACGGCGTCGTATACGAGTCACCTGAAACCGGTGGGCGACACCGTCTACCGGCCCACGGTGACGAGCGTCCCCTCGGGCGCGAGCGCGGCCGGCGTGATCAAGGCGCTCGGCGCGCGTCTGAAGGTGGAGGAGCCGCTCGCGGGCCCGTCCGAGACGGACGGCCCGGAGGACGACCACTACTTCGAGATGAACATCGGGGACCTGAAGGGCGCGTACTACGCCTGGGGCTGGATCAGTCTCGTGGACGCCGACTTCACGTACACCTGTGGGAGCGACGAGCCGGTCAAGGGGCATGTACGCACCTGGACGACGACCGGCAGCGGCTTCATGTCCTGCGCCGACGACCCCGCGCCGCAGGCGACCGGCCGCACCGCCGCCCGGGAGAGGTGTCCGGTCGGATCCAGGGCGACGAAGGCCGCCTGACCCCGCCCGTGGGAGTCCGCCCCGCGGCCCCAGGAGGCCCCTCATCCCATCGCCCCGTACCATGGGGTGAGCCCGTGGCATGTTCAGCCCGGCAGGGTCCGCGTATCACCGACGTACGCGCAGGCCTTCCTCACACTCCAGGAGTACGCCTTCATGGCCACGCGCCACGACATCCGCAACGTCGCCATCGTCGCCCACGTCGACCACGGCAAGACGACCATCGTCGACGGAATGCTGAAGCAGGCCGGTGCCTTCGCCGCCCACCAGCTCGACTCGGTCGACGACCGCATGATGGACTCGAACGACCTGGAGCGTGAGAAGGGCATCACGATCCTCGCCAAGAACACGGCGGTGAAGTACCACCCCAAGGACGGCGGGGACGTCATCACCATCAACATCATCGACACTCCCGGCCACGCCGACTTCGGCGGCGAGGTCGAGCGTGGTCTGTCGATGGTCGACGGTGTGGTGCTGCTCGTCGACGCCTCCGAGGGGCCGCTGCCGCAGACCCGGTTCGTGCTGCGCAAGGCGCTCCAGCAGCGCCTGCCCGTCATCCTGTGCATCAACAAGACGGACCGCCCGGACTCCCGCATCGACGAGGTCGTCAACGAGACGTACGACCTCTTCCTCGACCTGGACGCGGACGAGGAGCAGATCGAGTTCCCGATCGTCTACGCCTGCGGCCGTGACGGCATCGCCTCGCTGACCAAGCCGGAGAACGGCACCGTGCCCGCCGACTCCAACAGCCTGGAGCCGTTCTTCTCCACGATCCTGGAGCACATCCCGGCCCCGACCTACGACGAGGCCGCCCCGCTCCAGGCCCACGTCACCAACCTGGACGCCGACAACTTCCTCGGCCGTATCGCGCTGCTCCGCGTCGAGCAGGGCGAGCTCAGGAAGGGCCAGACCGTCGCGTGGATCAAGCGGGACGGCTCCATCGCCAACGTCCGCATCTCCGAGCTGATGATGACCGAGGCGCTCACCCGCAAGCCCGCCGAGAAGGCCGGCCCGGGTGACATCTGTGCCGTCGCCGGTATCCCGGACATCATGATCGGCGAGACCCTGGCCGACACCGAGAACCCGATCCCGCTGCCGCTGATCACGGTCGACGAGCCCGCGATCTCCATGGTCATCGGCACCAACACCTCCCCGATGGTGGGCCGCGGCGGCTCCGGCAAGGGCGCCGACGCGAAGGCGGCCGTCAAGGACCGCAAGGTGACCGCCCGTCAGGTCAAGGACCGCCTCGACCGCGAGCTGGTCGGCAACGTCTCGCTGCGCGTCCTGGAGACCGAGCGGCCGGACGCCTGGGAGGTCCAGGGCCGTGGTGAGCTCGCGCTCGCCATCCTCGTCGAGACCATGCGCCGGGAGGGCTACGAGCTGACGGTCGGCAAGCCGCAGGTCGTGACGAAGGACGTCGACGGCAAGGTGTACGAGCCCGTCGAGCGCATGACCATCGACGTGCCCGAGGAGCACATGGGCGCCGTCACGCAGCTCATGGGCGTCCGCAAGGGCCGGATGGACAACATGTCCAACCACGGCTCGGGCTGGGTGCGCATGGAGTTCGTGGTGCCGTCCCGCGGACTCATCGGCTTCCGGACCGAGTTCCTGACCCAGACCCGCGGTACGGGCATCGGGCACTCCATCCACGAGGGCCACGAGCCCTGGTTCGGAAACCTGCAGACCCGTAACAACGGCTCCCTGGTGGCCGACCGCTCCGGTTCCGTCACCGCGTTCGCGATGACCAACCTCCAGGAGCGCGGCGTGCTGTTCGTCGAGCCCGGCACCGAGGTGTACGAGGGCATGATCGTCGGCGAGAACTCGCGCTCCGACGACATGGACGTCAACATCACCAAGGAGAAGAAGCTCACCAACATGCGGTCGTCCACGGCCGATGTGACCGAGTCGATCGTCCCGCCGCGCAAGCTCTCGCTGGAGCAGTCGCTGGAGTTCTGCCGCGACGACGAGTGCGTCGAGGTGACCCCGGAGGCCGTCCGCATCCGCAAGGTGAGCCTGGACGCCCGCGACCGCGCCCGCGCCGCGAGCCGCGCCAAGCACGGCTGATTCGAGCCGCTTCCGTCCCACGACGGCGCCGGGCACTCCGCAACGCGGGGTGCCCGGCTTTCCGTTGGGGCGGAGGTGCTCCGTGTCAGGAAGAAATAGGGAAAACCCTAGTTCTCGTTCCGGTTCCGCAAAGGCGGATCGAACCGCACTAGGCTTCTGCCAGGGTGAGAACTGTCCCTCCGCTGTGAAGCCCGCCAACTGCCTTGAGACACAGGCCTGTTGGCCGAAAGCGGTCTGTCGGGCGCCCATGCACAGCGGACTGGGATCCGCAAGCGAATTTTCATGCCGCTCGCGTTCGGTATACGGACATGCAGGTCCGATAGGTGTGTAACAAGTCCGTTTCGCAGGGATCTTTCGTCAAACCGTTTGTCCGGATTTTGGAAGATGTTCGTGTCAGGTGTGATCGAACCGAGACCTTTTCAGTGTGGTTCGGCCACGGCGCATGGCAGATAGTTAGGCGCGTAGAGCTCGGATCAACGGGTCACGCGTCGCAGACGGCGCCGACTCACGAGCGCGGGGGCACTTGACCGTTTCAGGCACCGGTGACGGTGACGTGTCATGTGCTCCTCCATGCGGTGAACCAATGGACTCATGAGGAGGAGCCCCATGCGTGGTGCCAAGAGCGCCAAGTGGGTTGCGATAGCTGCGGTTGTGGCGCTGGGGGCCACTGCGTGTGGCGGTGGCGGTGACGACAGTGGCAGTGACAGCAAGGCCGCCGTCGACCCGAACGGGAAGTTCTCGATCGAGGTCGGCGAGCCGCAGAACCCGCTGCAGCCGGCGAACACCATGGAGTCCAACGGCAGCATCGTCATCCGCTCGCTGTTCTCGGGTCTCGTCGACTACGACTCCAGCGGCAAGATCGTCATGGTCAACGCCCAGTCGGTGGACTCCACGGACAACAAGACCTTCACGGTCAAGCTGAAGTCCGGCTGGAAGTTCCACGACGGCACCCCGGTGACCGCCGACTCCTACGTCAAGGCGTGGAACTGGGCCGCGAACCCGGCCAACAAGCAGACCAACAGCTTCTGGTTCTCCGACATCCAGGGCTACGACGACGTCGCCCCGGCGAAGGGCAAGCCGAAGGCGACCACGCTCTCCGGTCTGAAGGTCGTCGACGACAACACCTTCACCATCACGCTGTCGAAGGCGCTGCCGTACTTCGTCTACAAGCTGGGCTACGAGGTCTTCGACCCGCTGCCGGCGTCCTTCTACAAGGACCCGAAGGCGGCCGGCGAGCACCCGATCGGCAACGGCCCCTACAAGTTCGTCAGCTGGCAGCACAAGAAGCAGATCGAGGTTGCCAAGTTCGACGGCTACAAGGGCCCGAACGCCGCGAAGAACGGCGGTGTGATCTTCAAGAACTACACCAGCCTCGAGACGGCGTACGAGGACCTGAAGTCCGGCAACGTCGACGTGCTGCGCCAGATCGCGCCCAAGGACCTGCCGGTCTACAAGACGGACCTCGGCGACCGCGCGGTGGACCAGGCCTACTCCGCGATCCAGACGATCGCCGTGGCCTACTACACCAAGCAGTGGAAGGACATCGACCCCAAGGTCATCCAGGGTCTGTCCATGGCCATCGACCGCAACACCATCACCAAGACGGTGCTGCAGGGCACGCGTGAGCCGGCAACGGGCTGGGTCGCCAAGGGCGTTCTCGGCTACCAGCCGAACGCGGCCGGCGACGTCACCACGTACAACCCGACGAAGGCCAAGGCGCTCATCAAGGAGGGCGGCGGCGTTCCGGGCAACCAGATCTACATCCAGTACAACGCCGACGGCGGTCACAAGGAGTGGGTGGAGGCGGTCTGCAACTCCATCACCAACGCCACCGGTGTGAAGTGCTCCGGCGACTCGAAGGCCGATTTCCAGGCCGACCTGAACGCGCGTGACGCGCACCAGGTCAAGTCGCTGTACCGCTCGGGCTGGGTGCTGGACTACCCGTTCAACGCCAACTTCATCCGCGACCTGTACGGCACCGAGTCGGACGGCAACCAGGGCGGCTTCTCCAACAAGACGATCGACAGCGAGATCGCCGCGGCCGACGCCGCGCCCACGCTGGAGGAGTCGGAGAAGAAGTACCAGGCGATCGAGAAGCAGCTCCCGGACTACATGCCGAGCATTCCGCTCTGGTACTACAAGGTCAACGCGGGCTACTCGGAGAACGTCACCGGCGTCAAGTACGCCCAGGACGGCGACCCGATCCTGACCGGCGTTCAGGTCAAGAAGAAGTAACCACAAGCCCGTACCCGGGGCGCGGCTGCTCGCGCCCCGGGCAACGGCAGTGGCTGGGGGGCCCTTTCCACGTGCATCAATCACCGGTGCGCGGGGAAAGGGCCCGTTGGCTGCCGCTGTGACTGACATGGAGGCACGATGGGGCGCTACGTCGCACGACGACTGCTCCAGATGATCCCGGTCTTCATCGGGACAACCCTGCTGATCTTCCTCATGGTGTACGCCCTGCCCGGTGACCCCGTGCGCGGGCTCTTCGGCGACAAGGGCGGCAGCCCGCAGGTGATCGCGGCACTGAGACATCAGTACGGCCTGGACCAGCCGATCCTGGTCCAGTACTGGCACTACATGCGGGACATGATCCTGCACGCCGACTTCGGCACCCAGATCGCCAGCGGACGTCCGGTCACGGACGTGCTCGGCGACGCGTTCCCCGTCACCCTCCGCCTGGCCGCCCTCGCCTTCCTCATCGAGATGGTCTTCGGCGTCGCCCTGGGCATCGTCGCGGGCCTGCGCGCGGGACGCTTCACGGACAACGCGATCCTGCTGGTCACCCTGCTGCTGATCTCGGTCCCGGTGTTCGTCCTCGGCTACATCCTCAAGGTCGTCTTCGCCTTCGACCTGAACTGGCTGCCGCCGAACGTCAACGACTCGACGAACTACAACGAGCTGCTGATGCCGGCCATCGTGCTGGCGACCGCGTCCCTGGCGTACGTCACCCGGCTCACCCGTACGTCGATCGCCGAGAACCTGCGCGCCGACTACATCCGTACGGCCGTCGCGAAGGGCCTGCCCAGGCGCCGCGTGGTGGGCGTCCACCTGATGCGCAACTCGCTGATCCCCGTGGTCACTTACCTCGGTACCGACATCGGCGCCCTGATGGGCGGCGCGGTCGTCACCGAGGGCCTCTTCAACATCCAGGGCATCGGCGGCACGATCTACCAGTCGATCGTGCGCCGCGAGGGCACGACCCTCGTGGGCCTCGTGACCATCCTGGTCCTCGTGTACCTCCTCGCCAACCTGCTCGTCGACCTGCTTTACGCGGTCCTTGACCCGAGGATTCGCTATGCCTGACGTCACCAAGACCGTTCCCGAGGCCGCTGCCGAGGACGCAGCCGTCGCGGCGGCCGGAGGCTCCCTGCCGGAGCCCAAACCGGAGAAGACCCGCAGTCTGTGGGGCGACGCCTGGCAGGACCTGCGGCGCAGCTGGATCTTCATCGTCTCCGCGGTGCTGATCCTGCTGCTGCTGACCATCACCTTCTTCCCCGGCTGGTACACCGGCGCCGACCCGAACCACGGCGACCTGGCCAAGCACTTCCTGCAGAAGCCGAAGCTGGGCAACTTCTTCTCCGCCGACTGGCTGGGCTACGACCAGCAGGGCCGCAGCGTGTACTCCCGTGTCATCTACGGCGCCCGGGCCTCCATCGCGGTCGGCTTCGGTACGACCGTCGCGGTGACCGTCGCGGGCGGTCTGATCGGAATGATCGCGGGCTACTTCGGTGGGATCGTCGACTCCGTCCTGTCCCGGCTGACCGACGTCTTCTTCGGCATCCCGTTCCTGCTCGGCACGATGGTCATCCTCAACTCGTTCCAGGACCGCACGACTTGGGTCGTCATCGGCGCCCTGAGCTTCTTCGGCTGGACCCAGATAGCCCGCGTGATGCGCGGCGCGGTGATCACCACCAAGCAGTCCGACTACGTGCACGCCGCCCAGGCGCTGGGCGCGAGCACGCCGCGCATCATGTTCCGGCACATCCTGCCGAACACGCTGGCCCCGGTGATCGTCGTCGCCACCATCTCGCTCGGCATCTACATCTCCGCCGAGGCGACCCTGTCGTACCTGGGCCTCGGCCTGAACGGCGTGTCCTGGGGCAACGACATCTCCGACGGCGGCAACCAGATCCGCGTCGCACAGTGGATCATGCTCTACCCGTCGATCATGCTCATCATCACCGTGTTGGCGTTCATCATGCTTGGTGAGGCCGTCCGCAACGCCCTCGACCCGAAGATGCGCTGAGGGAGGCGTACGTGACCATCATCGAAGAAGTTTCCGTGCCCTCGCCGCGCGAGGGCGACGACGGCCCGCTGCTCGAAGTGCGTGACCTGCACGTCGAGTTCCACACCCGCGAGGGCGTGGTCAAGGCCGTCAACGGCGTCAACTACAGCGTCGGCTCGGGCGAGACGCTCGCCGTCCTCGGCGAGTCGGGCTCCGGCAAGTCGGTGACCGCGCAGGCCATCATGGGCATCCTCGACATGCCGCCGGCGAAGATCCCGCAGGGCGAGATCCGCTTCCGCGGCCAGGACATGCTCCAGATGTCGGGCGAGGACCGCCGCAAGATCCGCGGCCGGCGCATCGCCATGATCTTCCAGGACGCGCTCAGCTCCCTCAACCCGGTGCTCAGCGTGGGCTACCAGCTCGGCGAGATGTTCCGTGTCCACCACGGCATGTCGAAGAAGGACGCCAAGGCCAAGGCGATCGAGCTGATGGACCGGGTGAAGATCCCGGCCGCCGCGGCGCGGGTGAACGACTACCCGCACCAGTTCTCCGGCGGTATGCGCCAGCGCATCATGATCGCCATGGCGCTCGCGCTGGAGCCGGAGCTGATCATCGCCGACGAGCCGACCACGGCCCTCGACGTGACCGTGCAGGCCCAGGTCATGGACCTGCTCGCGGAGTTGCAGCGCGAGTACAACATGGGTCTGATCCTGATCACCCACGACCTCGGCGTCGTCGCCGACGTCGCGGACAAGATCGCCGTGATGTACGCGGGCCGGATCGTCGAGACCGCGCCGGTGCACGAGCTGTACAAGCGGCCCGCGCACCCCTACACCCGCGGTCTGCTGGACTCGATCCCGCGCCTGGACCAGAAGGGCCAGGAGCTCTACGCGATCAAGGGCCTGCCGCCCAACCTGCTGCGCATCCCGACCGGCTGCGCCTTCAACCCGCGCTGCCCCAAGGCCCAGGACGTCTGCCGTACGGACGTCCCGGCCCTGCTGCCGGTCACCGAGCAGGACGGCGGCGAGCTGCCGGGCCGCGCCTCGGCCTGCCACTTCTGGAAGGAGACGCTCCATGGCTGAGCTCGAAAAGAACGACGAGCCGCAGGACGCGACGCCCAACGTCTCCGAGGTCGAGGTGGCGGACGTGCACTCCGAGGCGGAGGCCGTAACCGCCTTGGACGCGCCCGTCGACCGCGGCGAGCCCATCCTCCAGGTGCGCAACCTCGTCAAGCACTTCCCGCTGACGCTGGGCATCCTGTTCAAGAAGCAGGTCGGCGCGGTCAAGGCCGTCGACGGCGTCTCCTTCGACCTGCACCAGGGCGAGACCCTGGGCATCGTGGGCGAGTCCGGCTGCGGCAAGTCGACGGTGGCCAAGCTCCTGATGAACCTGGAGCAGGCGACCGCGGGCGAGATCTTCTACAAGGGCCAGGACATCACCAAGCTGTCTGGGCGCGCGCTGAAGGCGGTCCGCCGCAACATCCAGATGGTGTTCCAGGACCCGTACACCTCGCTCAACCCGCGTATGACGGTGGGCGACATCATCGGCGAGCCCTTCGACATCCACCCCGAGGTGGCTCCGAAGGGCGACCGGCGCCGCAAGGTGCAGGAGCTGCTGGACGTCGTCGGGCTCAACCCCGAGTACATCAACCGCTACCCGCACCAGTTCTCGGGCGGTCAGCGCCAGCGCATCGGCATCGCGCGCGGCCTGGCGCTCAACCCCGAGATCATCATCTGCGACGAGCCGGTGTCGGCCCTGGACGTGTCCGTCCAGGCGCAGGTCATCAACCTGATGGAGCGACTGCAGGACGAGTTCAACCTGTCCTACATCTTCATCGCCCACGACCTGTCGATCGTCCGGCACATCTCGGACCGGGTGGGTGTGATGTACCTCGGCAAGATGGCCGAGATCGGCACGGACGAGCAGATCTACGAGCACCCGACGCATCCCTACACCCAGGCGCTGCTGTCGGCCGTGCCCGTGCCGGATCCGGAGGCCCGGGACCATCGCGAGCGGATCATCCTCACCGGTGACGTGCCGTCCCCGGCGAATCCGCCGTCGGGGTGCCGCTTCCGGACGCGGTGCTGGAAGGCGCAGGACAAGTGCGCGGAGGAGGTGCCGTTGCTGGCGATTCCTGAGCGTTTCAAGGGCGCGGACACGCCTGCGGCGCACGAGTCGGCGTGCCACTTCGCGGAGGAGAAGGACGTCGTCCACGCGTAGCCTGCGGCGGCTGAGCCGTTGTTCCCGGTGCCCCTTGTTTTGGGGTGCCGGGAACTCTTGTTTCGGGGGGCCGGTTGCGTGTTGTCTGCTGCGCCGTCGTGGCTGGTCGCGCAGTTCCCCGCGCCCCTTTGCGGCGTTTCTGTGCAGGGAGATGCATGTTGCACCACGTTGAGCTTTGGGTTCCCTCGCTGCACCGTGCGGTGCGGGAGTGGGGCTGGTTGCTCGGGCGGCTTGGGTGGGTGCCGTATCAGGAGTGGGAGCGGGGGCGGAGTTGGCGGGCGGGGGAGACCTATCTGGTCGTCGAGGAGTCCCCGGCGATGACCGACGCGGCACACGACCGGATGCGGCCCGGGCTCAACCACCTTGCTTTTCATGCCGGTTCGCGCGACGACGTAGACGTGCTGGCCGCGGCCGCCCCCGCCCACGGCTGGCAGTCGCTCTTCGCCGAGCGGTATCCGTTCGCCGGCGGGCCCGAGCACTACGCCGCCTACCTCGCCAACTCCGACGGTTTCGAGGTCGAGTTGGTGGCCGGCGAAGTTACGTAGTCACCCTCGCCCGCGCCCAGTGGCACGCCACCTGCCCCTCCCCGCTCCCCGCCAGGATCTCCAGGTCCTCGGTTCGGCATGACTCCGCCACGCCCGCCTCCTCCGCCTCGCCGCTCGCCAGTACCTGGCAGCGCGCGTGGAAGCGGCAGCCGGGCGGGATGCGGGAGGGGTCCGGGGGTTCGCCGGTCAGGACCACCGGGGCGCCCGGGGCTTCCGGGAGGACCGAGAGCAGGGCCTGGGTGTACGGGTGTCTCGGTGCCGTCAGGACCTCCTCCACCGTGCCCGTCTCCACGATCCGGCCCAGGTACATCACCGCCACCCGGTCGGCGATGTTCCACGCCAGGCCCAGGTCATGGGTGACCACCAGCGCGGACAGGCCCAGTTCCGTGCGCAGGCGCAGCAGCAGGGCCAGGATCTCGCCCCGGACCGACGCGTCGAGGGACGCCACCGGCTCGTCGGCCACCAGGAGTTCGGGCTCCAGTACCAACGCGCCCGCGATCACCACCCGTTGGCGTTGGCCGCCCGACAGCTCGTGCGGGTAGCGCAGGAAGAAGCGCTCGGGGGGTCTGAGGCCCGCTCGCGCCAACGCCCCCGCCACCGGCGCCTGTTCGTCGCCCCTGTAGCCGTGGATCCGCAGGCCCTCCGCCACCGCCTCGTACACCGTGTGGCGTGGGTTCAGCGAGCCGCTCGGGTCCTGCAGCACCAGCTGTGCGCGCTTCCGATACGCCTTCAGCGCACGGGAGTTGTAGGTCAGTGGCTTTCCGGCGAAGCTCACGCTCCCCGCCGTCGGCGGGACCAGCCCCAGCAAGGAGCGTGCCAACGTCGTCTTGCCGCAGCCCGACTCGCCGACCAGCGCCACGATCTCCCCGGCCCCGATGTCCAGTTCGACGCCGTCCACGGCCCGGGCCGCCGGCGCGCCGTGCCGTCCGGGGAACGTCACGTGCAGTCCCCGCGCGCTGAGCAGCGGATCGGGAGTCGTCATGTCGTACTCCTCACGTCCTGCGTCGGGCCCGTCGGCGGCGGCACTGCCGTACCCACGTGCACGCACGCCGCCCGTCGCCCCGGCTCGCCCTCCCGCAGCCACTGGTCCTCCACCGCGCACTCCTCCAGCGCCACCGGGCAGCGCGGATGGAACGCGCAGCCGGACGGCAGGTCCGAGGGGTCCGGCGGGTCGCCCGGCAGGCCGCGCGGGGCGAAGCGGGAGGCCGGGTCGCCGATGCGCGGGAAGGCCCCCGACAGGGCCCTGCCGTACGGGTGCAGCGCGTCCTCGTACACCGTCCGGGCCGGACCCTCCTCGACCACCCGGCCCGCGTACATCACCGCCAGCCGGTCACAGGTGTCGGCGAGGACGGCCAGGTCATGGCTGATCATGATCAGGCCCAACTCCTGCTCGCTGACCAGCTGTTCGATCAGTCGGAGGATCTGCGCCTGGATCATCACGTCGAGGGCTGTGGTCGGTTCGTCCGCGATGACCAGGCGGGGGTCGCAGGCCAGGGCCATGGCGATCATCACGCGTTGCCGTTGGCCACCCGAGAGCTCGTGGGGGTACGCCCTTGCCCGCGCCGCCGGCAGACCCACCTGCTCCAGCAGCTCCCTGGCCCGCTTCTTCGCCGCCCCGGCCGTCGCCCCGCCGTGCAGCAGGATCGGCTCGGCGATCTGGTCGCCCACGCGGTGCACGGGGTTGAGCGAGTGCATCGCGCCCTGGAAGACGATCGAGGCCCCCGCCCAGCGCACCGCGCGGACCTGGCCCCACCGCATCTTCAGGACGTCCTCGCCGTCGAGCAGGATCTCCCCGCCGACCTCGGTACCGGTCGGGAGCAACCGCAGCAGCGCGAGTGCGAGAGTGGACTTGCCGCAGCCGGACTCGCCGGCGATGCCGAGCTTGCGGCCGGCGTCGAGGGACAGGTCCACACCGCGGACGGCGGCGGCCCCACCCGGATACGTCACGGTCAGGTCCCGGATCTCCAGGAGTGTCAACGGGCCACCCCCAGCCTCGGGTTGAGCACGGACTCCACGGCCCGCCCGCACAGCGTGAACGTCAGCGCCACGACCGCGATCGCGATGCCCGGCGGCACCAGGTACCACCAGTCGCCCGCACTGACCGCTCCCGCCTCGCGCGCGTCCTGCAGCAGCCCGCCCCACGAGATCACCGTCGGATCCCCGAGCCCGAGGAAGGCGAGCGTCGCCTCGGCCAGCACGGACGAGGAGATCATCAGGGTCGTCTGGGCGAGCACCAGCGGCATCACATTGGGGAGGACGTGGCGGGTCATGACGTGCCAGTGGCCGCCGCCGAGCGCTTTCGCGCGCTCGATGTACGGCCGTGACTCCACCGCCAGCGTCTGGGCGCGCACCAGCCGGGCCGTGGTCGGCCAGGAGGTGACGCCGATCGCGAGGATCACCGTGCCCAGCGAGCGGGACATCACGGTGGCCAGGGCGATGGCGAGGACCAGCGTCGGCATGACGAGGAACCAGTCGGTGACCCGCATCAGCACGGTCGCGTACGCGCCCTTGAAGTGCCCGGCGGTGATCCCGACCACCGCGCCGATCGCCACCGACAGCACGGCCGCGAGCAGGCCGACGAGGAGGGAGACCCGGGAGCCCCAGACGACCAGGCCGAGCAGGTCGCGCCCGAACCGGTCGGTGCCCAGCGGGAATTCGGCGCTCGGTGCCTCCAGCGGGTTGCCCGGCGCGTCGGTCACCCCGGTCACGTCCGAGCCGACTGTCAGTGGCGCGGTCAGCGCGACCAGCGCGAACAGGACGAGCGCGGCCAGGCCGACGAGTCCGGCGCGGTGGGTGCGGTACTGCCGCCAGAACCGTGCGGCGGAGCGGCGGCGCCGCTGCCAGGCGAGCGCGCGCGGGCCGGGAGCCGGGGTGGCTGCGGTGTCGGTCGTCATCGGCCCACCCGGGGGTCGAGCAGCGGATAGATCAGGTCGGCCAGGGTGTTCATGACGATCACCGCCGAGGCGAAGACGAGGAACAGGCCCTGGACCAGGGGGAGATCGGGCACGCTGAGGGCCTGGTAGAAGAGGCCGCCGAGGCCCGGCCAGGAGAACACGGTCTCGACCAGGATGACGCCCGCGACGGTCCGGCCGAGGTTGACGAAGACCAGGGTGACCGTGGGCAGCAGCGCGTTCGGTACGGCGTGCCGGCGGCGGACGAGGTCGTCGCGGAGGCCCTTGGCGCGGGCCGTCGTCAGGTAGTCGCTGCCCATCTCGTCTAGCAGCGCCGAGCGGGTGACCAGCAGGGTCTGCCCGTACTCGACCGCGACCAGCGTGATCACCGGCAGGATCAGATGATGGGCGACGTCGACGACGTACGCGAAGCCCTCCTTGCCGCCCGACTCCATGCCGCCGGTCGGGAACAGCCCGGGGATCGGGCCGAGGCCCACCGCGAACACGATGATGAGCAGCAGGCCGAGCCAGAAGGACGGGACGGAGTAAAGGGTCAGCGCCAGGCCGGTGTTGAGCCGGTCGCCGAGCCTGCCGTGCCGCCAGGCCGAGCGGGTGCCGAGCCACATGCCGAGCGCGGTGTAGAGGATGAAGGCCGTGCCGGTGAGCAGGAGGGTGTTCGGCAGGGCTTCCGTGATCTTGTCGATGACCGGGGTGCGGAACTGGTACGAGGTGCCGAGGTCGCCGGTGAGCGCCTTGCCGCAGTAGTCGGTGAACTGGTGCCAGAGCGGGAGGTCGAGCCCGAACTCCCGTCGGTACGCGGCCAGTTGCTCGGCGGCCACCGGGCGGCCGCCGGTCATGGTCTTGACCGGGTCGCCCGGGATCAGCCGGAACAGGAAGAAGCCGGTGACGAGGACGGCGAGCAGCGAGACGACGGCACCGCCCGCCTTGGCGGCGACGTACCGCGGATAGCCGGTGCCCGTGCGGGGCCGTCTCGCCTTGGCGACGGGCGCTGTTACGGCGTCGGAGACCATGGACCACCTACTCGCGGTCGTCGGCGGTGGTGCGGCGGCGCATCGCGAAGAACACCCCGGCCGCGGCGAGCACGACGACCCCCGCGACGACCCCGATGATCACGCCGGTCGAGGAACCCCCGGAGGAGGACGAGGAGTCGGCGGGCACGGCCGACCACCAGCTCCAGTAGCCGTCCTGGCCGTAGATGTTGCCGGCCGCCTTGGGCATCGTCTCGATCGACTTGATCTGGTCGGTGCGGTACGCCTCGACGGCGTTCGGATACGCCATGACGTTCATGTACCCGAGGTCGTACAGCCGCGACTCCATCTGCTTGACGATGTCGGCCCGTTCGGCCGAGTCGTACTCGGCGAGCTGCTTGGCGTACAGGTCGTCGTACGTCTTGTCGCAGATGAAGTTGTCGGTCGCGCCGGTGTCCTTCGGGGTCGCGGGCAGGGCCGCGCAGGTGTGGATGGACAGCACGTAGTCCGGGTCGGGGTTGACGGACCAGCCGTCGAAGGCGAGGTCGTACTTGCCGGCCAGCCAGGGGTCGGTGACGTTGTCCAGGCAGTCGAGCGTCATGCCGATGCCGAGCTTGCCCCACCACTCCTTGAGGTACTGGCCGACCGCCTTGTCGTTCGGGTCGGTGGCGTGGCACAGGACGCGGTAGTTCAGCGGTTTGCCGTCCTTGCCGACCCGCTTGCCGTCGGCGTTCTTCTTGTAGCCCGCCTGGTCGAGGAGCTGGGCCGCCTTCGTGGGGTCGTACGAGAGGGTCTGGCTGCCCGAGGGCTGCCAGAAGTACGTGGAGAAGCGCGGCGGGATGTAGCCCTGGCCCTCGACCGCGTGGCCCTGGAAGACCTTGTCGATGATGGTCTTGCGGTCGACGGCCATGAACAGGGCGTGCCGGACCCGCTCGTCCAGCAGGGAGGGGTCGCCGTCGCCGAACTTCTGGCCGTTCCTGGCCTGGGCGCCCGGGTTGGTGGCCAGGGCGTAGAAGCGGCGGCCGGGGCCCTCGTTGACGTGGATGTCCTGCTGGCCCTTGAGAGAAGACGCCTGAGCCGGCGTCAGGGCGGGCTGGCCGGCGACGAAGGAGACCTCGCCCTTGCGCAGGGCGGCCACCGCCGCGTCCTGGTCCTTGTAGTACTTGAAGACCAGCTCGTCGAACTTGGGCGCCCCGCGCCAGAAGCTCTTGTTCGCCTTCAGCCGGACGTAACTGTCCGCCTTGTAGTCCGTGAGGACGAACGGTCCGTCACCGACGACGGGGAAGGACTTGTCGTTGTTGAACTTCGAGAAGTCCTTGACGTCCTTCCAGATGTGCTCGGGGACGATCGGCACGTCCAGCGCGGTCATGGTCGCCTGCGGCTTCTTCAGCTCGATGACCAGCTGGGTGGGGCTCGGGGCCGTCACCTTGCGGAAGTTGGCGACGAAGCTGCCGTTCGCGGTGGCGGCCGCCTCGTCGGTCATCATCTTGTCGAACGTCCAGGCGGCGTCCTCGGCGGTCACCTTCTGCCCGTCCGACCACTTCGCGTCCGAGCGGATCGTGTACGTCCACGTCAGCTTGTCGGCGGACGGCTTCCAGCTGGTGGCGAGGCCCGGTACCGGGTGGGCGTCCCCGGGGTCGTAGTCCGTCAGGTACTCGTAGGTGAGCCGCAGGATGCTGGTGCTGAGCAGCCGTACCGCGAGGAAGGGGCTCAGCGAGTCGACGCTCTGGGCGACGGCGACCGTGAGCACCTTGTCGCCGTCGGCGGCCTGGGCCCGCTCGGGCGCCGGGTTCAGTGGTGTCGCGAGGCCCGCCGAGAGGGTCAGCGCGGCGGCGCCGGCGGCGGCGACCAGCCGGAGCGCACGAGAGAACGGGCTTCTCGGGTGTGAACGCCTTCTGCCGTGCTGGTCTTGAGTGCTCATGGAATCGTGACCTCGCGTCATCGCTCGCACAGGGACGGCTTGTCGGAGCTTCGGGACCGGGTTTCGCCTGGTGACGCCAGCTGGGTGATGAGTGTGTCTATCAGCGGTGGTCTGCACCCGTCAACGGCGCATGAAACCTCCGTGGCCTGCGGAAACGCCGAATTGATGTGCGATCCCGCCGATATTGGTCGAGACCACTGAAGGGGTCCTGGTGAGGCGCTGACGCCGTCACCGAACGGATTCCGCCACCGTGACGATCTCGTGACTCCTGCAAATGGGCGCGCCGAATGTGCGGTGTATGTGACTTGCCCCGATATTTGCCGATAACGGACTGGCATTTCTGAGGAGGCACTCCATGCGTGGAGCCACGCACGCCAAGTGGGCCGCATGCGCGGCGGCGGTCGCACTCGCCGCCACGGCCTGTGGGGGCGGGGACAGCGGCAGCGGCGGTGGTGACAGCAGCGCGGTGCTCAGCTCCTCCTGGGGAGACCCGCAGAACCCGCTGGAGCCGGCCAACACCAACGAGGTGCAGGGCGGCAAGGTCCTCGACATGATCTTCCGCGGCCTGAAGCGGTACAACTCGAAGACGGGCGCCGCCGAGGACATGCTCGCCGAGAAGATCGACACCTCGGACTCGCAGAACTTCACCGTCACCGTGAAGAGTGGCTGGAAGTTCAGCAACGGCGAGGCCGTCACCGCCCAGTCCTTCGTGGACGCCTGGAACTACGGAGCCTCCCTGAAGAACAACCAGAAGAACGCGTACTTCTTCGGATACATCGAGGGCTACGACAAGGTCCACCCGGAGGACGGCTCCAAGCAGACCGCCGACACGCTCTCCGGCCTGAAGGTCACCGGCACGAACACCTTCACTATCAAGCTCACCCAGAAGTTCTCGACCTTCCCGGACACCCTCGGCTACCCGGCCTTCGCCCCGCTGCCCAAGACCTTCTTCAGCGCCCATGACGCGTGGATCAAGAAGCCGGTCGGCAACGGGCCGTACGCGATCGAGTCGTACACCAAGGGTTCGAAGATGTCCCTCAGGAAGTGGGACGACTACCCCGGTGACGACAAGGCCGAGAACGGCGGCGTCGACCTGAAGGTCTACACCGACAACAACACCGCCTACACCGACCTGATGGCCGGCAACCTCGACCTGGTCGACGACGTCCCGGCCGCCCAGCTCAAGAACGTCAAGAACGACCTCGGCGACCGCTACCTCAACACCCCCGCCGGCATCATCCAGACGCTCGCCTTCCCGTACTACGACAAGAACTGGAACAAGAGCGGCTCGGAGAAGGTCCGCAAGGGCCTGTCCATGGCCATCAACCGCGAGCAGATCACCAACACCATCTTCCAGAAGACCCGCACCCCGGCCACCGACTGGACCTCACCGGTCCTCGGCGAGAAGGGCGGCTTCCAGGACGGGCTGTGCGGCGACGGCTGCGAGTACAAGCCCGACGAGGCCAAGAAGCTGATCCAGGAGGGCGGCGGGCTGCCCGGCGGCCAGGTCAAGATCACGTACAACGCGGACACGGGCTCGCACAAGGAGTGGGTGGACGCCGTGTGCAACTCCATCAACAACGCGCTCGGCAACGACAAGGCCTGCGTCGGCAACCCGGTCGGCACCTTCGCCGACTTCCGCAACCAGATCACCGAGAAGAAGATGTCCGGGCCGTTCCGGGCCGGCTGGCAGATGGACTACCCGCTCATCCAGAACTTCCTCCAGCCGCTCTACTACACCAACGCCTCCTCCAACGACGGCAAGTGGTCCAACAAGGACTTCGACAAGCTCGTCGACCAGGCCAACCAGGAGACCGACACCAGCAAGGCCATCGGTCTCTTCCAGGACGCCGAGAAGGTCGTACGCGACAACATGGCGGCCATCCCGCTCTGGTACCAGAACGGCAGCGCCGGCTGGTCCGACCGCCTCTCCAACGTCGCCCTCAACCCCTTCAGCGTCCCGGTCTACAACGAGATCAAGGTGGGCTGACCGCGCATGGGACGGTACGTGGTCCGGCGTCTGCTCCAGATGATCCCGGTGTTCATCGGGGCCACGCTGCTGATCTTCCTGATGGTGAACGTGATGGGCGACCCCATCGCGGGCCTGTGCGGCGAGCGGCAGTGCGACCCGGCCACGGCCGCCCAGCTGAAGAAGGAGTTCGGCCTCGACAAGCCGGTCTGGCAGCAATACCTGACCTACATGGGGAACGTCTTCACCGGAGACTTCGGTACGGCGTTCAACGGGCAGAAGGTCACCGAGCTGATGTCGACCGCGTTCCCCGTCACCATCCGGCTGACGATCGTGGCGATCCTCTTCGAGATCGTCATCGGCATCACGCTGGGCGTGGTCACGGGTCTACGGCGAGGCCGTCCCGTCGACACCTCGGTCCTCCTCCTCACCCTGGTCGTCATCTCCGTCCCCACCTTCGTCACCGGCCTGCTGCTCCAGCTGCTGCTCGGCGTCGAGTGGGGCTGGATCAAACCGTCGGTCTCCACGGACGCCACCTTCAGCGAACTGATCGTGCCGGGCCTGGTCCTGGCGTCCGTGTCCCTGGCCTACGTCACCCGGCTGACCCGCACCTCCATCGCGGAGAACCGGCGCGCCGACTACGTCCGTACGGCCATCGCCAAGGGCCTGCCCCGCCAGCGGGTGATCATCCGGCACCTGCTGCGCAACTCGCTCATCCCCGTGGTCACCTTCATCGGCACCGACATCGGCGCCCTGATGGGCGGCGCGATCGTCACCGAGCGGATCTTCAACATCCACGGCGTCGGCTACCAGCTCTACCAGGGCATCCTCCGCCAGAACACCCAGACCGTCGTCGGCTTCGTGACGGTCCTCGTCCTCGTCTTCCTGGTCGCCAACCTGCTCGTCGACCTCCTGTACGCCGTACTCGACCCGAGGATCCGCTATGCCTGAGCAGCCGTACGAACCGGAGGGTGCCATCGCCGGGACCGGCATGGGCGGCGCGATGGACCTCGCGACGAGCGAGGCGGAGACGCTGGAGAGGACCCCGGGAGGACCGGAAGGCACCGGCCCCCAGCAGCTGCATCCATCAGCCGCCTCCGGCGGACGGGCCCGCAGCCTCTGGTCCGACGCCTGGCGGGACCTCCGGCGCAACCCGGTCTTCATCATCTCCGCCCTCGTGATCCTCTTCCTGGTCGTCATCTCCCTCTGGCCGTCCCTGATCGCCTCGGGAAACCCGCTGAAGTGCGACCTCGCCAAGGCGCAGGAGGGATCCCAGCCGGGCCATCCCTTCGGTTACGACGGCCAGGGCTGCGACGTGTACACGCGCACGGTGTACGGGACCCGTATCTCCATCAGCGTGGGTGTCCTCTCCACACTGGGCGTCGCCGTCTTCGGCTCCATCCTGGGCGGGCTCGCCGGGTACTTCGGCGGGGCCTGGGACTCGGTGATGTCCCGGATCACCGACATCTTCTTCGCGATCCCGGTCGTGCTCGGCGGTCTCGTGCTGCTCTCCGTGGTGACCAGCAACACGATCTGGCCGGTCATCGGGTTCATCGTGCTGCTCGGCTGGACCCAGGTCTACCGCATCGCCCGCGGCTCGGTCATCACGGCCAAGCAGAACGACTACGTCCAGGCGGCCCGCGCCCTGGGCGCCTCCGACTCCCGCATCCTGCTGCGCCACATCGCGCCCAACGCCGTCGCGCCGGTCATCGTCGTGGCGACCATCGCGCTGGGCACGTACATCGCCCTGGAGGCGACCCTGTCCTACCTCGGCGTGGGCCTGAAGCCCCCCACGGTCAGCTGGGGCATCGACATCTCGGCGGCCTCCGCCTACATCCGCAACGCCCCGCACATGCTCCTCTGGCCCGCCGGAGCCCTCGCGATCACCGTCCTCGCGTTCATCATGCTCGGCGACGCGGTCCGCGACGCCCTCGACCCGAAGCTGAGGTGAGTCGCCGTCATGCTGCTCGAAGTGCGTGATCTGCACGTGGAGTTCCGGACCCGGGACGGGGTCGCCAAGGCTGTCAACGGGGTCGACTACAGCGTGGACGAGGGGGAGACCCTTGCCGTGCTCGGGGAGTCCGGGTCGGGCAAGTCGGTGACCGCGCAGGCCGTGATGGGGATCCTCGACATGCCGCCCGGGCGGATCACCGGCGGCGAGATCCTCTTCCGGGGCCAGGACCTGCTCAAGCTCAAGGAGGACGAGCGGCGCAAGGTCCGCGGTGCCGAGATGGCGATGATCTTCCAGGACGCGCTGTCCTCCCTCAACCCCGTGCTCTCCGTGGGGGACCAGCTCGGCGAGATGTTCGTCGTGCACCGGGGGATGTCCCGCAAGGACGCCCGCGCCAAGTCCGTCGAGCTGATGGACCGCGTACGCATCCCGGCCGCCGCGGCCCGGGTCAAGGACTACCCGCACCAGTTCTCCGGCGGTATGCGCCAGCGCATCATGATCGCCATGGCACTGGCCCTGGAGCCCGCGCTCATCATCGCCGACGAACCGACGACGGCCCTCGACGTCACCGTCCAGGCCCAGGTCATGGACCTGCTCGCCGAGTTGCAGCGCGAGTACAACATGGGGCTCATCCTCATCACCCACGACCTCGGCGTGGTCGCCGACGTCGCCGACAAGATCGCCGTGATGTACGCGGGCCGGATCGTCGAGTCGGCGCCGGTGCACGACATCTACAAGGCGCCGGCCCACCCCTATACGCGGGGACTCCTCGATTCCATCCCCCGTCTTGATCAGAAGGGGCAGGAGCTGTACGCGATCAAGGGACTGCCGCCCAACTTGATGCACATCCCTCCGGGTTGCGCGTTCAACCCCCGCTGCCCGATGGCCCAAGACGTCTGTAGGACCGACGTGCCGCCTCTGTACGAGGTTGACGAGGACCGGGGCAGTGCCTGCCACTTCTGGAGGGAGTGCCTCAATGGTTGATCAACTTGATCGAATTGACCAGGGCGAGCCGATCCTGGAAGTGAGTGGACTGGTCAAGCATTACCCCTTGACCCAGGGCATTCTGTTCAAGAAACAGGTCGGTGCCGTCAAGGCCGTTGACGGCGTCGACTTCACGCTCAACAAGGGCGAGACCCTCGGCATCGTCGGCGAGTCCGGCTGCGGCAAGTCAACCGTTGCCAAGATGCTGGTCAATCTTGAGCGGCCCACCGAAGGGTTGATCAAGTACAAGGGCGAGGACCTCACCAAGCTGTCCGGCAAGGCGCTCAAGTCGGTCCGCCGCAACATCCAGATGGTCTTCCAGGACCCGTACACCTCCCTCAACCCCCGCATGACGGTGGGCGACATCATCGGGGAGCCGTACGAGATCCACCCCGAGGTGGCGCCCAAGGGCGACAGGCGCAAGAAGGTCCAGGAGCTGCTGGACGTCGTCGGGCTCAACCCCGAGTACATCAACCGCTACCCGCACCAGTTCTCCGGCGGCCAGCGTCAACGCATCGGCATCGCGCGCGGGTTGGCGCTGCGCCCCGAGGTCATCGTCGCCGACGAACCGGTCTCCGCGCTCGACGTGTCCGTGCAGGCCCAGGTGATCAACCTGCTCGACCGGCTGCAGAGCGAGTTCGAGCTGA
Organism: Streptomyces sp. NPDC047081; assembly: GCF_040643775.1. Classification (NCBI taxonomy): domain Bacteria; kingdom Bacillati; phylum Actinomycetota; class Actinomycetes; order Kitasatosporales; family Streptomycetaceae; genus Streptomyces; species Streptomyces sp. NPDC047081. Next base: position 47,389 of record NZ_JBEYUY010000036.1, read on the forward strand.
GTTACGTCTTCATCGCGCACGACCTGTCGATCGTGCGGCACATCTCGGACCGGGTCGGGGTGATGTACCTCGGGCGGATCGTGGAGATCGGCCGGGACCAGGAGATCTACGACCACCCGACCCACCCGTACACCCAGGCGCTGCTCTCCGCCGTCCCCGTGCCCGACCCGGAGGCCCGCGAGCACCGGGAGCGGATCATCCTCTCCGGCGATGTGCCGTCCCCGACGAACATCCCCTCCGGCTGCCGCTTCCGCACCCGCTGCTGGAAGGCGCAGGAACGCTGCGCGCTGGAGGTGCCGCTGCTCGCGGTCCCTGCGGAGTTCCGCCTCGCGAGCGGCCCGGCGGCCCACGACTCGGCGTGCCACTTCGCGGAGGAGAAGCAGGTGGTGCCGCCGGAGGAGCCGGGCGAGAGCCCTTCGCAGACCCCGGACGGCAACGGACCGGGGTGACATGGCGCACCCCGGTCCGTTTACGGCACCCGCACGGCCGTACGTTCTTTAGACTGACGCGTCCGTATATCGGGACCGGGTCGGCCAAGTTGCCTGCGTGTTAACGCGATTGACATGGGTTTGTGTGCTTATGCGAGCCCCAGTGAGCGCTTGAGGAAGTCCACCTGGAGCAGCAGCAGATTCTCCGCGACCTGCTCCTGCGGCGTCATGTGGGTCACCCCGGACAGCGGCAGCACCTCGTGCGGGCGGCCCGCGGCCAGCAGCGCGGAGGACAGCCGCAGTGCGTGCGCGACGACCACGTTGTCGTCGGCGAGACCGTGCACGATCATCAGCGGCCGGTGCGGCTCGGCGGGGTCGGACAGCCCCTCGTCGGTGACGAGCGAGCTCTTCGCGTACGCCTCCGGGTCCGCGCCGGGGTCGCCCAGGTACCGCTCCGTGTAGTGGGTGTCGTACAGCCGCCAGTCGGTGACCGGCGCGCCCGCGATGCCCGCGTGGAAGACGTCCGGCCGGCGCAGCACCGCGAGGCCCGCCAGCCAGCCGCCGTACGACCAGCCGCGGATCGCCACCCGGGACAGGTCCAGGGGGTGCGTCTTCGCGAGGTCCTGGAGGGCCTCGATCTGGTCGTCGAGGGAGGCGGTGAAGTCCCGGTGGACGCCCTTCTCCCAGGCGGGGGAGCGCCCCGGGGTGCCCCGCCCGTCGGCGACGACCACCGCGAAGCCCTGGTCGGCGAACCACTGCGAGGTCAGATGCGCGTTGTGCGCGGCGACCACGCGCTGCCCGTGCGGACCGCCGTACGGGTCGAGGAGCACCGGCAGCGAGGTGTCACCGGCGTAGTCACGTGGCAAGAGCACGGCGCACGGGATTCGCCGTGCGCCCCCCTCGGTGAGCGTCACGCGCGGGGACAAACCGGGATCTTCGGCGTACGAGGTGACGGTCGCGATCTTCCCCCAGCCTTCGGCCGGGGGGACCCCCATCTCCCTTCGGTCGCCGTCCCGCAGCACATGCGCCCGGGCCCCGGGCCGGTCCAGCGTGGCGGACACCAGCACGGTCACGCCCCCGGCGCGCACCGCCGAATGCACGCCGGGCTCCTGCGACACGCGCTCCAGGCCGAGCTCGTTGACCCGGTATACGTGCACCTCGCCGATTTCCGGATGCTCGGCCTCCTCCCCGGCCGAGGCCGAGACCAGCACGTCGGCGTCGCTCACGTCCAGCACCGCGCGGACATGCAACTGCGGTCCCGTGAGCGGCCGTTCACCCACCGCGAGGACCCGCGCGCCGCCCTCGTCCGCGACCCGCACGAGCCGTCCCGAAGGGCTCCAGCAGGGCACCCCGGCGAAAAGATCAAGCCAAATTGGATCTTCGTCCGCGTGCACCAGGCGGGTCGCCCCGGTGTCCGGGTCCACGGCCAGGAACAGCTGGCTGCGCTGGTCGCGCGCCTGTACGAGCAGCAGCGGCGCACCCGCGTCTGACCAGTGCGCATGCGCCAGATACGGATAACGGGCCCAGTCCCAGACGACCTCCGTGCGCGAGCCGTCCAGGCCCATGACGAACAGCCGGACGTCCGCGTTGTCGGTGCCGGCCGCGGGATAGGCGACGTGCTGTGGATCACGTTCCGGCTGTGCGGGGTCCGAGATCCACCATCGCCGTACCGGCGTGTCGTCCACGCGCGCGACCAGCAGCCGGTCGGACTGCGGGGACCACCAGAAGCCGCGCGAACGGCCCATCTCCTCGGCCGCGATGAACTCGGCCAGTCCATAGGTGACCTCGGCCGACTCCGGCTCCGCGAGCGCCCGTTCGCCCTCGCCCTCGGCGCCCACCACGCGCAGGGCGCCCCGGGCCACGTACGCGATGTGCCGGCCGTCGGGGGAAGGGCGGGGGTCGATCACCGGTCCCGGGACGGGGAGTTCACGTGCCGTGCCGGCCCGCAGTTCGGCCGTGAAAAGCCGCCCTGACAAGGCGAAAGAGGCCAACTCCACGTCCGCGTCGGTGGCGTAGCCGACGATGCCGGCGCCGCCCTCACGGCTGCGCTCGCGCCGCGCCCGCTCCTCGGGCGACAGGTCCTCCGAGCCGCCGTCGAGCAGGGCGCGCGGGTCGGCCGCCACGCGCTCCCCGCCGTCCGCCGTGTCGAGAACCCACAGGGAACTCGCCCTGTCCGTACCGGAGGTGGAGCGCAGGAACACGACACGGGCACCGTCGGGAGCCACGGCGAAAGCACGCGGCGCGCCGAGCGTGAAGCGCTGGGTGCGGGCGTGCCGGCGGGGGAAGGAGTCGGACGTCGTCGTCATGCCCCGACCATATTGGCCATGCGCCCCCTTGTGCGGCCGTGCGCCGACCGATGCGCACGCACGGATAGTTATGATCACTAGCGCATAGTGGGTATGAACCTGCTGGTCCTTGTGGATTTATCTGCACGGACTTTTCTGCCCCTTGGTCCGACCCCCGCGCTCCTGTGGATCTTTGGAGGTGAGCCGCCGTGGCACTCTCGATTTCGGCGGTGGTGCTGCTGGCGATCGTCGTCTTCCTACTGGTCAAGAAGTCCGGGCTGAAGGGCGGGCACGCGGTCGTCTGCATCCTTCTCGGGTTCTATCTCGCCTCGTCGACCGTCGCGCCCACCATCAACGACCTGACGACGAACATCGCGAGCATGATCGGCAGCATCAAGTTCTGACCGGGGCTGCGCCGCGCTGTCAGTGGCGCCTCGTAGGGTGGGCTCCATGACGGAACCCACCCGGCGTCTGCTGCTGGTGCACGCGCACCCGGACGACGAGTCGATCAACAACGGCGCGACCATGGCCAGGTACGCGGCCGAGGGTGCCCGGGTGACCCTGGTCACCTGCACGCTCGGCGAGCGCGGCGAGGTCATCCCGCCCGGGCTGCGCCACCTCACCGGCGCGGCGCTGGGCGAGCACCGGCTGGGCGAGCTCACCGCCGCCATGGCCGGGCTCGGCGTCGAGGACTTCCGTCTGCTCGGCGGCCCGGGCCACTACACGGACTCCGGAATGATGGGCCTGCCGGACAACGAGGACCCGGCCTGCTTCTGGCAGGCCGACGTGGACGAGGCCGCCGGCCGGCTCGCCGAGGTGATCCTGGAGGTACGCCCCCAGGTCCTCGTCACGTACGACGACAACGGCGGCTACGGCCACCCCGACCACATCCAGGCCCACCGCGTCGCCATGCGCGCCGCCGAGCTGGCCGCGGAGCGGGGCTGGGAGATCCCCAAGGTCTACTGGAACCGCGTGCCCCGGTCCGTCGGTGAAGCCGCCTTCGCCCGGCTTGAGGGCGACTTGTCCGCTCTGCCCTTCTCCAAGGCCGGCGTCCTCGACGACGTGCCGGGCGTCGTGGCCGACGAGCGCATCACCGCCGAGATCGACGGCACTGCGTACGCCGGGGCCAAGGCCGCCGCGATGCGGGCGCACGCGACACAGATCGAGGTCGCGGAGCCGTACTTCGCGCTCTCGAACGAGCTCGCGCAACCCCTCTTCACCACCGAGTACTACGAGTTGGTGCGCGGGCGGGCCGGGGCGCCGAGAGAGAACGACCTGTTCGCCGGGCTGGGTGCCGGGGAGGCGTCGTGAACGAGCGCGGTTCCCTGCTCGCCCAGCCGTTGCGGCGGCCCTCCGCCGGGCGGACGCTGCTGTATGTGGCCCTCTTCGTGCTCGGCGCGGTCGTCGGCGCCGCCGGCTCCCTCGTGCAGGCCGGCTGGTTCCCCGGCGGACTGCTGCTCGCACTCGCCGGTGAGGCGGGGCTCTGCCTCGGCGGAGCGCGGGCCACCGGCAGCCGGGGCGGGGCCGTGGCGCCCGCGGCCGGCTGGATGATCGCCGTCATCCTGCTCACCGCGAGCAGACCCGAGGGGGACTTCCTCTTCGGCGCGGGAGGAGGCTCGTACCTCTTCCTCCTCGGAGGGATGGCCGTCGCTGTGATCTGCGCCACCCTTGGTCAGGGGCGGCAACCGGTCGGTCGTGACGTCCGACTTGGCAAGTGACGTACCACTTCGCCGTTAAGGGCGCGTGCAAGTGCCGTGTGGGTTTCCCCGGCGGTCGTGGGATACGCGCCAGAAGTGGCCAGTATGGTGGTGCGCGCCGCCGAGCCGCCCGCGTGTTCAGGTCGTGTCGGGCGGCGGAGCCAACCGGGAGAACCTGCCTTGAGTCGTGAAACTGACACTCCGTCCTCCGGGCCCAACGGGCACGGCGGGGCCGCATACCCCTCCGGCACGCCGCCGTACGGGACCCCCACGGCTTCCGACGCCGGTACGGATGCGGGCCGTTCGGCCGCGCAGCCGGAGGAGCGCAAGACCGAGACCACGCTGACGACCCGTATCCGGATCAACATCCCCGGGTCGCGGCCCATTCCGCCGGTCGTCGTGCGGACGCCCGTCGCGGGTACCGAGAGCCCCGCCGAGGAGACCGGCGAGACCGAGCTCCCGGCAGCGGGCCCGGCCACGGGTGCCGTCGAGCCGTCCGCCGAGCCGGGCCAGTCGGCCGAGAAGCAGAGCGACTGGTTCGCCCCGCGCAAGTCCGGCCCCGCGAAGGGCGGTCAGGGCGGCGGCGCCACCAACGGGGCCGGTCTGCCCGGCGGTTCGGGTGCCGGCGCGACCGCGGCGGGTGCCGCTTCCGGCGGCGCGCGACCGGGCGGATCCGGTACGGGTGCTCCCGTCGGTCCGCGTACGGGTTCCGGGCGTCCCGGTGGTGTGGTCGGCTCCATGAGCGTGCCGGGCGGCTCCCGGTCCGGCGGCGCGAGCGGCGCGCGGCCGGGCGGGACGAACGGCGCCGGGCTCCCCGGCGGAGCGACCGGCGGGCCCGTGGCCCCCGGGCACGGCGGCGGCACCGGCTCCTTCGACGTCACCGAGGCCCTGGCCGCGGGACCGCTGGGCGGCGGCAACGGTTCGCGCCCCGGCGGCGAGCCGCGCCGCGACGACCTGCCGTACTTCTCGGAGAACGACCGCGGCGCGCAGCACGGCCAGGGTTCGCCGAACGGCCAGAGCGGCTACGGCGGCTCGGACACCTACGGCGGCCCGGGCGGCGCGATCGACTTCAACGCCCCGGACACCTACCCCGGTGCGAACGACTTCAACAGCCCGGACGGTTACGGCGGCCAGGGCGGCGCCAGCGGCTTCAACGGGCCGAACGGCCGCGGCGGCCAGGGCGGTTCACAGGGCCCCGCGGGCCCGACGGGCGGCCCGGTCACCGGCGACGGCCCGATGGTCCCGCCGATCGGCGCGGGCCCCGGCGGCATCGGCGCGGGCCCGGCCGGGATCGGAGCAGGCCCCGGCGGACCGGCGGGTCCGGGCGCGGGTCCCCTCGGCCCCGGCAGCGGCGTCGGCCCCGGCTCCGGCCCGCAGGGCCCCGGCTCCGGCCTTCGCGGCCCCGGCGCGGGTCCGCAGGGACCCGGCAGCGGCCCCCTCGGCCCGGGCGCGGGCCCCCAGGGTCTCGGCGCCGGTCCCCTGGGCCCCGGTACGGGCATCGGCTCCGGCCCGCAGGGCCCCGGCACCGGCATCAACGCCGGTCCGCAGGGCCCCGGTGCGAGCCTCGGCCCCGGTGGCGGGCTCAGTGACGACACCGCGATCCTCACCCCGCAGAAGCCGGCCCCCGAGCCGGGCACACAGGGCTACCCGGCCCCCGACAACGTCTCCGGGCACACCGTCACCAGCGGCATGCCGGTGGTGCCGCAGGGCGCCAACTCGCCGTTCGGACCGGGCGCGTTCGGCCAGGGCACCGACACCGAGCCCTCGGGCCCGCACACGCCCCCGAAGCTGCCCGACGCGCCCTCGCAGAGCTCGTCGGCGTCCAACGCGCCCAAGAAGAAAAAGAAGGGCCGCAACAAGCTGGTCCTGGTCGGCGGACTCGTGGTCGTCGCCGGCGTCGGTGCCTACGGCGCCGGGCTGCTGATGAACCACTCCGACGTGCCCAAGGGCACCACCGTGCTCGGCGTCGACATCGGCGGCGGCACCCGCGACGACGCGGTCAAGAAGCTCGACGCGGCCTTCGGCAAGAGCGTGAACAAGCCGCTGAAGCTCAAGGTCGGCGGCTCCACCGTCTCCCTCACGCCGGACCAGGCGGGCCTCCAGTTCGACGAGCAGTCGACCGTCTCCGCGGCCGCGAAGAGCGACTACAACCCGATCTCCGTCATCGGCTCCCTGTTCGGACAGCACCGCGTGGTCGAGCCGGACATGCCCGTCGACGAGGAGAAGCTGACCGCCGCCCTGCAGGCCGCGGCCGGCGGCTCCGGCTCGATGACCGAGGGCACGATCGAGTTCAAGTCCGGCAAGGCCGTCGCCGTCTACGGCAAGGCGGGCAAGGGCATCGACGCCGCCGGGTCGATCGAGGCGATCAAGGAGGCTTACCGCACCCAGGTGGAGACCGGCTCCACCGACCCGGTCGCGGTCGCCACCACGACCAAGCAGCCCACGGTCACGAACGCCGAGGTCGACCGCGAGATGAAGGCCTTCGCGGAACCGGCGATGTCGGGTCTCGTCACGGTCAAGACGGACACGGGCATCTCCCTTCCGCTCAGCCCGCAGAACTCCCTGTGGAAGTTCCTCAGGGTCGAGGCGGTCAACGGCAAGCTCGTCGACAAGCCGGACCTCGTCGCGCTCAAGAAGCTCTACGGCGGCCAGTTCGACGGGGTCCTCATCACCCGCGCCACCGGCAAGAAGACCGCCGTCACCCCGCAGGACGTCTACGTCGCCCTGCGCCAGGCCCTGCTCAGCAAGACCGACCGGGTCGGCGTCATCGACACGAACCCCAGCTAGCGGAGCCCGACCTCACCAGGGGGCACCCGGCACGCGCCGGGTGCCCCCTGGTCGTCGTATGACATCTGTCATCCGCCACTCAGGACCGCCGACACTGCCGTCCGTACGGCCGTCGCGGCCACGATGGATCACATGACGACGACAGCGACAGCCACCACCCCGGTGGTCGGCTTCGACCAGGTGAGCAAGACCTATGGGAGCGTACGGGCCGTGGACGGGCTGTCGCTCGCCCTGCACCCGGGGGAGACCGTGGCGCTGCTGGGCCCCAACGGCGCCGGCAAGTCGACCACCCTCGACCTGCTCCTCGGCCTGCGCAACGCCGACAGCGGCACGGTCCGCGTCTTCGGCACCAGCCCCCGCGAGGCCATCGTGAACGGCCGGGTCGGCGCCATGCTGCAGAGCGGCGGCCTGATGGACGAGGTCACCGTCGCCGAGCTGGTCAAGCTCGCCTGCGATCTGCACCCGAAGCCGTACAAGGCCGCTGACGTGCTGGCCCGCGCGAGCCTCACCCAGATCGCCGACCGCAAGGTCAACAAGCTCTCCGGCGGCCAGGCCCAGCGCGTCCGCTTCGCGCTCGCCACGGCCGGCGACAGCGACCTGATCGTCCTGGACGAGCCGACCACCGGCATGGACGTCTCCGCCCGCCAGGCCTTCTGGGCCACCATGCGCGAGCAGGCCGAGCAGGGGCGGACGGTTCTGTTCGCCACGCACTACCTGGAGGAGGCGGACGCGATCGCCGACCGGGTGCTGGTGCTCCACCGGGGGCGGCTGCTCGCGGACGGCACGGCGGCCGAGATCAAGGCGAAGGCGGGCGCGCGTCGCGTCTCCTTCGACCTGGAGGGTGAGATCGACGAGGGCCCGCTCCGGGCGCTCCCCTTCCTCACCTCCGTCGACATTTCCGGCCAGACCATCCGCATCCAGTCCACCGACGCCGACGCGACCGTGCACGCCCTCTACGGCCTCGGCCTCTACCCCCGCAACCTCGAAGTCGCCGGCCTCGGTCTGGAGCAGGCCTTCGTCGCCATCACCGCCGCCGAGGAGGCCAGGCAGTCATGAACAGTCTCATCAAGCTGGAACTCACCCGCGCCCTGCGGAATCGCAAGTTCCTGTTCTTCTCGGTGATCTACCCGTCGGTGATCTTCCTGCTCGTCTCCAACCAGACGGGCAATGTCGACGGCTCCGGCCTGAGCGTCGCGAAGTACGTCATGGTCTCCATGGCCTCCTTCGGCGCCCTGACCGCCGTCCTGATGGGCAACAGCGAGCGCATCGCGAAGGAGCGGGAGGGCGGCTGGGTACGGCAGCTGCGGCTGACGACGCTGCCCGGGCGCGGTTACGTCCTCGCCAAGACGGCCAGCGCGGCCGTGGTGAGCCTGCCGTCCATCGTGGTCGTCTTCCTGGTCGCCGCCGCCGTGAAGGACGTACGGCTGGACGCCTGGCAGTGGGTCGCCCTCACCGGCGCGATCTGGGCGGGCAGCTTCGTCTTCGCCGCGCTCGGCGTCGCCATCGGCTACCTCGCCTCCGGGGACGCGGTCCGCCCGATCACGATGATCGTCTACTTCGGCCTGTCGATCCTCGGCGGTCTGTGGATGCCGTCCTCGTCCTTCCCGTCCTGGCTGCAGGACATCGCCAAGTGGCTGCCCACGCACGCGTACGCTGCCCTCGGATGGGCCATCGAGCAGAGCCAGGCCCCCCACGCCCAGGACATCGCCATCCTCGTCGCCTTCTTCCTGCTCTTCGCGGGCGGCGCGGCCTGGCTGTACCGGAAGGACACGCTGAAGGCGTGAGCACGATGACGGACGACACGCTGCCCGAGGACGTGCGGCCCGAGAACGCGATCCGGGTCGGCCAGGCGCCCCGCACCATGAGCGAGGCGATGCGCAAGGTGGTCTGGATCCTGCCGTGGCTGATCTTCCTGGGTTCGCCGGTGCGCGACCTGACCAGCGGCCATCACGCGACCATCGCCGTCGTGCTCGGCTGGGTGGCCCTGGTGACCTTCACCGGCGTCTATCTGACGCTGGTGTTCCGGAACATGGGCCGGGCCCTCCCGGACCGGGCCGTCCTCGCCCTGGTCGTCCTGCTCGGCACGCTCGCCGTCGTCCTGTGCCTCACCCTCGGCAACGCGTGGGTCGGCCTGTTCGTGTACGTCTCCGTCACCTGCGGCGCGACCCTGCCGCTGCGGACGGCGTACTGGGCGATCGGGGCGAACGCCCTCGCGATGCTCCTGGTGGGCCTGCGTGTGGGCGGCTTCGACTGGAGCCTGCTGCTGATCGTGGTGCTCCTCGGCTTCGCGATGACGGGCGTCAAGCAACTGGTGCGTACGACGGTCGAGTTGCGCAAGGCGCGGGCGACGGTGGCCCAACTGGCCGCGAACGAGGAGCGGTTGCGGCTCGCCCGCGATCTGCACGACCTGCTCGGCCACTCCCTCTCCCTGATCACGCTCAAGAGCGAACTCGCGGGCCGGATGCTCCCCGACCACCCCGACAAGGCGGCCCAGCAGGTCGCCGACATCGAACAGGTCAGCCGCCAGGCCCTGGTCGACGTCCGCGAGGCCGTCACCGGCTACCGGCGCCCCCGCCTGTCCGCCGAACTCGCGGGCGCGCAGGTCGCGTTGACGGCGGCCCAGGTCGTCGCCGAGGTGCCCGTGGAGCCCGACCTCACGGGCGTCCCGGACGAGAGCGAGGCCGCCCTGGCCTGGGCGCTGCGCGAGGCGGTCACCAACGTCGTACGGCACAGCGGGGCCAGCCGCTGCACGGTCGAACTGCTCACCCGCCAGACCCTCGACGGACGGGTCCTGGAACTCACCGTCGAGGACAACGGCTCGGGCGGCTCCGGCAAGGGCCCCGGCAACGGTCTGACGGGCCTGACCGAGCGTCTGGAGAAGGCGGGCGGAGCGCTGGACGCGGGCCGCCTCAAGCACGGCTTCCGCCTGGTCGCCCGCGTCCCGGTGGACGCGTCGGCCACCGTAGGATCCGGGGCATGAGCCCTACGATCAAGGTGCTGCTCGCCGAGGACCAGTCCATGGTCCGCGAGGCGCTGGCCGCGCTGCTCGGCCTGGAGGACGACATCGAGGTCGTCGCCCAAGTCGCGCGCGGCGACGAGGTGTTGGCCGCGGCCCGCGAGCACGCCGTGGACGTGGCCCTCCTCGACATCGAGATGCCGGGCTGCACGGGCATCGAGGCGGCGGCCCAGGTCCACAAGGCCCTCCCGGCGGTGAAGCTGGTCGTCCTCACCACCTTCGGCCGCCCCGGCTACCTCCGCAGCGCGATGGAAGCGGGCGCCGACGCCTTCCTGGTCAAGGACGCCCCGGCGGCCCAACTGGCGCAAGCGGTACGGAAGGTACTGGCGGGCGAACGCGTCATCGACCCCACCCTCGCGGCAGCGGCCCTGGCGGAGGGCGCCAACCCCCTGACCGACCGCGAACGAGAGGTCCTGCGCGCAGCGGCCGACGGCTCCACCAACGCCGAACTGGCAACAGCCCTCCACCTCTCCCAGGGCACGGTCCGCAACTACCTCTCCACGGCGATCCAGAAACTGGCGGTGCGGAATCGGGCTGAGGCAGTACGGATCGCCCGAGAAAAAGGCTGGCTGTAGCGCCCTAAAGGGGCGCGGGGAACTGCGCGACAAGCCACGACGTACTCGCACTCGCCCAGCCACAGAACCCGCCACGGCGGACTCAGTTGAGCATCGCCCGAGCCGAGTCCGCCTGCCTGCGTACCCGTTCCGCCGCCGGTTCGTCCACCGCCGCCACCACCTCGGCGTACGCGTCGAGTTCCGCGGCTCCGGTGAGGAAGTCGCCGCGCTGGACCAGGAGTTGGGCGCGTTCGTATCGCAGTCGCGCCGGGTGGGACGGGAGGAGCAGCGACAGTTCCACCGCCCACAGACCGACATCCGACCGCTCCGGCCGGGCCGCGGCCCACGCGCGGATGTTGTTGAGGATCCGCAGGACGACGTCCAGGGGGTCCGCCGGCGTCAGCATCGACGGGTGCAGCGGCGACCCCGTCGCCCCGGCGACCAGGAGTTCCGCGTCGCCTCCGCTGAGCACCCGCCCGCCGTCGAAGGGATCGGCGAGCACCTGCTGCTCCTGCGGGCCGAAGCCGACCACGAAGTGCCCGGGGAGGGCGACGCCGTACACCGGAGCCCCCGCCCGGCGCGCGACCTCCATCCACACCACCGACAGCAGGATCGGCAGCCCGCGGCGCCGGCGCAGCACCTCGTGCAGCAGGGACGACTCCAGGCGCTGGTAGTCGACGGGGGAGCCGCGGAAGCCCTCCCGGGTGCCCAGGACGTGGTGCAGGGCCGTCGCCCAGGACATCGGGCCGCCGGGGCGGAAGGGGACCTGGCCCGCCAGCCGGTCCAGCTCCATCTGGGCCGCGTCGATGCCCGTCTCGTCCAGCCCGCCGTCCGCCTCCGCGCCCAGCAGCAGACAGAGCAGGGACAGGTCGGGCCGCTCGCAGCGCGCCTCCTCGGCGAACCGTCGGCGCAGTTCCGCGGAGCGCTCGGGGGACGGGGGATTCGGGGGACGCATAGCTGGGTCGTGCCCTTCCACGGCGATCCGTTACCGGCCGCCGCCGGGAGCCGCCGGTTCCCGGTAGTGGTGGTACGCGTGGTGCGCGCCGAAGCCCATCCCGGCGTACAGGGCCCGCGCCCCCGCGTTCTCCTCCTCGACCTGCAGCCACGCCGCCGAGGCGCCCTCCTCCAGGGCCCGCCCGGCCAGCGCGGCCATCACCGTGGTGGCCAGCCCCCGCCGCCGCAGCGCCGGATCCACCTCCACGGCCGCGAAGGACGCCCAGCGCCCGTCCACGACACACCGCCCGATCGCGGCGGGCGAGTCCGCCCCGGGCACGGTCGCGAACCACACCGACGGCCCGCTCCCCAGCACCTGCAACGCCACCTCGCTCACCCCCTTGCGCTGATACCGCGACAGCCACGCCTCGTCGGCCTCCCGGGACAGCACGACCTCCTCCGCCGCCACCCGGTCCGCGACCGGCGCCAGCGCGCCGACCCACAGCTCGGCCGTCACCTCACGCACCCACCCGCGCCGCTCCAGCTCCGCGCACAACAGCTCCTGCGTGCCCTCGGCGCCGGTCGCGGTCTGGATGTACGCGGGCAGACCACGGTCGCCGTACCACCGTCGTACGACATCCAGCGCCTCGTCGAGCGGTATGCCCGGGTCGCCCAGCGGAAGCACGGAATTGGCGCGCCGTGTGAAGCCGGCGGCCGCCCGCAGCTCCCAGCCACCCAGCCGCTCGCTCTCCACCGGCCGCCACGCGCGCGAGGCGACACGCGCGAGTTCCTCGTACGAGGCGGCGGGGCCCCGGCGGCGGGCCGGCGCGGCGGGCACCACCTTCCCCGCGACCAGCGAGGATTCCGGGATGCGGACGCTCTCGCCGCTCTTCCGTGTGATCAGCAGCACACCGTTGTTCCAGGATGTGAGAACACCCACCGTGTCGGTGAACTTCTCTTCCGTGACCCCGGGTTCGCATCTGCGCCGTACGGAGACTCGTTTACCCACGTCAGCAGCGGTGATACGGACCTCGAGTCGTCCGCCGGCCGAGATTTCCACAGGTCTGTCCACCCCTCCTGTTCGGATCATGCCCAAGAACGGAGATACTAGGGGCGGGCATCGACGACGCCGCGCTCCCGCGCGCCAGGCGGCGGAGCCTACGACAGGCCCGCCAGCGCCCTATCGAGGAGGAACGACAGCGTGACCTACGTCATCGCGCAGCCTTGTGTCGACGTCAAGGACAAGGCGTGCATCGAGGAGTGCCCGGTCGACTGCATCTACGAGGGCTCCCGGTCCTTGTACATCCACCCGGACGAATGCGTCGACTGTGGGGCCTGTGAGCCGGTCTGCCCGGTGGAGGCCATCTTCTACGAGGACGACACCCCGGAGGAGTGGAAGGACTACTACAAGGCGAACGTCGAGTTCTTCGACGAGCTCGGCTCCCCGGGCGGCGCAAGCAAGCTGGGTCTGATCGAGCGGGACCACCCCTTCATCGCCGCGCTGCCGCCCCAGGCGTAAGCGCGTAAGCGGCCCGCATCCTCGTGCCGCCTCGGTCCCGTACGGCCCGATCAGCCCTGATCGCCGTACGGGACCGAGGCGTTTGCCGTACGACCCGAAAGTGAGCATCAGCCCGTGTCCGCAGTCTCCGACCGCTTGCCCACCTTCCCCTGGGACAAGCTGGAGCCGTACAAGAAGACGGCCGCCGCGCACCCGGACGGCATCGTCGACCTCTCCGTCGGCACCCCGGTCGACCCGGTCCCCGACCTGGTCCAGAAGGCCCTGATCGACGCGGCGGACTCCCCGGGCTACCCGACGGTCTGGGGCACGCCGGCGCTGCGCGACGCGATCACCGGCTGGCTGGAGCGCCGTCTGGGCGCCCGCGAGGTCACCCACCGGCACGTCCTGCCGATCGTCGGCTCCAAGGAACTCGTCGCCTGGCTCCCGACCCAGCTGGGCCTCGGCCCCGGCGACAGGGTGGCGTACCCGCGTCTGGCGTACCCGACGTACGAGGTGGGCGCCCGGCTGGCCCGCGCGGAGTACGAGGTCTACGACGACCCGACGGAGCTGGACCCGACGGGCCTGAAGCTCCTCTGGCTCAACTCCCCGTCCAATCCGACGGGCAGGGTCCTCTCGAAGGCCGAGCTCACCCGTATCGTCGCCTGGGCCCGCGAGCACGGCGTGCTGGTCTTCTCCGACGAGTGCTACCTCGAACTGGGCTGGGAGGCCGACCCGGTCTCGGTCCTCCATCCCGACGTGAACGGCGGCTCGTACGAGGGCATCGTCTCGGTCCACTCCCTCTCCAAGCGCTCCAACCTCGCCGGCTACCGCGCCGCCTTCCTGGCGGGCGACCCGACGGTCCTGGCCCCCCTCCTGGAGATCCGCAAGCACGGCGGCATGATGACGTCGGCCCCGACACAGGCGGCGGTGGTGGCGGCCCTGGGCGACGACATCCACGTCCAGGAACAACGCGCCCGCTACGCCGCCCGCCGCACAGCCCTCCGCGAGGCCCTGCTGACCCACGGCTTCCGCATCGAACACAGCGAGGCAAGCCTGTACCTGTGGGCGACAAGGGACGAGTCCTGCTGGCAGACAGTGGCGCACCTCGCCGACCTGGGCATCCTGGTGGCGCCGGGCGACTTCTACGGCGAGGCGGGCGAGAAGTTCGTACGAGTAGCCCTGACGGCAACGGACGAGCGCATCCAAGCGGCAACTGAACGACTCACCTGAGGGCCGCGCCCTAAGGGGCGCGGGGAACTGCGCGCCCAGCCCCCACCGCCCCGCACCCGACGCACAACGAGAAGGGACCCAGGAGACAACCCCGGGCCCCTTCTTCACCGCAGCGGCGCCACCAAGGCGTCAGCCGAGCGGCAGCCCCTTCACCGGCAGCGAGGGCGCGGCCGGCAGCCCACCCTTGGTGAGCGAATCCGTCGGCAGCCCACCCTTCGTCGCGGTCTGAGCCGTGTCACCGACGATCCCCCCGGCGGACCCCGCCGCTTCCCCCGCCGCGCGCTGCGCCGCCGGCGTCGCCTTCTTCACGGCCTTGCCGCCGGTCTTGCCCGCGGCCGGCACCGCCTTCCCGACCGTCTTGCCGCCGGTGCTGCCCGCGAGGCCCGTGACGTTCTGGGCCGCGCCGTCGACGGTGTTGCCGACGTTCGCCCCGTCCAGGGCGGTCAGGCCGCCGAGGTTCGGGGTGGCGGGAAGCTGGGGGGCCGCGCTCGCGGAGCCGGCCGCACCGACCCCGGCGGCCGCTCCCGCTGCGACGAGCAGCGCGGCACGGGCGATCCGACGGGTCAGAGGGAGGGACATGATGCTCCTGTTGGTCGAACGGATGTTGATCGTCCGGGCTCGGACGCAGTGACTACCGCTCGAACCCCCGCGAAGGTTGCGGCGGCGAAACGTAAAGAGTTGGCAATGCGTCGCATAATCGGCTGCGGATAAAAACGGGCAAACTGTGCCCGATCCGAAAGTGTGCCGAATCCTCGCAGCCCTTTGTTCTCAAGGGTTTCGGCGGATACGGGGGTGACGGCGCGAAAACCTGCGCACACAGCGGCGCCGACGCCACCGCGCTGACCCGGACGGGTGAAGCCCCGTACTACTGCCCGGTGACGATTCGGACCGAGCTCGCCTGCGAAAGCGCCGTGCGCCACTGGCTGTCGGTGTTCCCGGCGATCCACTCGCGCCCGCCGTAGGAGACCCGCTCGATGTGCAGGGCGGTGGCGTTGGCCACGGCCCAGTGCGCAAGCTGCCAGCCGCGCTGGCGGACGGTGCGCCCCTTGGCGGGGCTGCGGTCGGCGGCGACGGGCAGCGTGACGGTCCGCCCGCCGGCCGTCGTGCTCTCGGTCGGCGACGGCGACGAGGAGGCGGCCTTGCGGCTGCTCACCTCCGCGCCGGCCGACTGCAGCACGTCGCGCCCGAAGTCCCGTACCAGCGCGGCCCGTACGGCGTCCGGCCCCGCCGCCTGGATCGTCGTCGCGTCCGGCCGGCCCTGGCAGGTCAGCGTGGCGGGGGAGTCCCCGGTGAGCGCGGCGGCGAGCAGCGCGGCGTCCGGCTCGTGCTTGGCGTAGGCCTCCGGATAGCCGCTGCGCTGCACGCGCTGCGCGGCGACGGTGAGCGGGAGCTTCAGGTAGTCGTCCACCTTGGCCAGATGCTCGTAGAAGACACCGGCCGCGTACGTCGGGTCCAGGATCTGCTTCTCGGTGCCCCAGCCCTGCGAGGGCCGCTGCTGGAACAGGCCGAGCGAATCCCGGTCGCCGTGCTGGATGTTGCGCAGCCCCGACTCCTGGAGCGAGGTCGCCAGGGCGATCGTCACGGCCCGCTCGGGCATCCCGCGCCCGGTGCCGACGGCGGCGATCGTCGCCGCGTTCACCGCCTGCTCCGGCGTGAACTCGTACGCCTTGCCGTCCCCCGTGCCCGAGACCACCTTGCAGCCCGGGCCGTTGCCCCCGGTGACGTACTGGACCACGAGGTAGCCCGCGAGGGCGAGCAGGACAACGAAGGCCGCCCCGATCCGGAAGAGGCGGCCGCGGCGCTTGAGGGTGGATGACGGCTCGGGCACGCCGTACAAGGTAGCGGAGCGCGCTGTGGCCCCTGCTACGGGTGTGGACAACTGATGAAGGCCCTGGCGCGTTAGGGTCGACGGCATGGCCGACACCCCGCTTGACCTCACCCTGAACGCCGCCGAGCTCACCGCCCAGCTCGTCGACTTCCCCTCGGAGAGCGGCACCGAGAAGCCCCTCGCCGACGCGATCGAGACCGCCCTGCGCGCCCTGCCGCACCTGACGGTCGAGCGGTACGGCAACAACGTGATCGCCCGGACGAACCTGGGCCGGTCCGAGCGGGTCGTCCTGGCCGGCCACATCGACACCGTGCCGATCGCGGACAACGTCCCCTCCCGGCTGGACGAGGACGGCGTGCTGTGGGGCTGCGGCACCTGCGACATGAAGTCCGGGGTGGCGGTCCAGCTGCGCATCGCGGCCACGGTCCCCGCGCCCAACCGGGACCTGACCTTCATCTTCTACGACAACGAAGAGGTCGAGGCCGAGCGCAACGGCCTGAGGCACGTCGCCGCGGCCCACCCGGAGTGGCTGGAGGCCGACTTCGCGGTGCTGCTGGAGCCGTCCGACGGCGAGGTCGAGGGCGGCTGCCAGGGCACGCTGAGGGTGCTGCTGAAGACCAAGGGCGAGCGGGCGCACTCGGCGCGCTCCTGGATGGGCTCGAACGCGATCCACGCGGCCGCCCCGATCCTGGCCCGCCTCGCCTCGTACGAACCCCGGTACCCGGTCATCGACGGCCTGGAGTACCGCGAGGGCCTGAACGCCGTGCGGATCTCGGGCGGGGTGGCGGGCAACGTCATCCCCGACGAGTGCGTGGTCACGGTCAACTTCCGGTACGCACCCGACCGCACCGAGGAGGAGGCGATCGCGCACGTCCGCGAGGTCTTCGCGGACTGCGGGGTCGAGGAGTTCGTGATCGACGACCACAGCGGCGGCGCGCTGCCCGGCCTCTCCCACCCGGCCGCGGCGGCCTTCATCGAGGCGGTCGGCGGCACCCCGATGCCCAAGTACGGCTGGACCGACGTCTCCCGCTTCTCGGCCCTGGGCATCCCCGCGGTCAACTACGGCCCCGGAAATCCACACTTGGCGCACAAGAGGGACGAACGGGTCGAAACCGGAAAGATCCTGGCGGGCGAGGAGCGCCTGCGGAAGTGGCTGACACGCTGACGTCCCCCGTCCGTAACCCGCGTAGATCTACGCTGAAGCAGGAACACCTGCAAGCGGAGGGAGCGCACATGGCTACCGGGAACCCCGAGGGCAAGAAGCAGCCACCGGAGGAACAGCGCCTGGGACCCGTCCTCCGGAGGCGGGGTCAGGTGACGTCGAGCACCACCGACCAGCGGCTGCTGGACGCGGGCGGCCCGTCGGACTGGGTGCACACCGACCCCTGGCGCGTCCTGCGCATCCAGTCGGAGTTCATCGAGGGCTTCGGCACGCTGGCCGAACTCCCGCCCGCGATCAGCGTCTTCGGCTCGGCCCGCACCAAGGCGGACTCCCCGGAGTACGAGGCGGGCGTACGGCTCGGACGCGCGCTGGTGGAAGCCGGCTGGGCGGTCATCACCGGCGGCGGCCCCGGCGCCATGGAGGCGGCCAACAAGGGTGCCGTCGAGGCGAAGGGCGTCTCGGTCGGCCTGGGCATCGAGCTGCCCTTCGAGCAGGGCCTCAACCCCTACGTCGACATCGGCCTCAACTTCCGCTACTTCTTCGTGCGGAAGATGATGTTCGTCAAGTACGCGCAGGGCTTCGTGGTCCTGCCCGGCGGCCTCGGCACCCTCGACGAGCTCTTCGAGGCGCTCACCCTCGTCCAGACCCAGAAGGTCACCCGGTTCCCGATCGTCCTGTTCGGCAGCGAGTACTGGGGCGGCCTGGTCGACTGGCTGAAGAACACGCTGATCGCCCAGGGCAAGGCCTCGGAGAAGGACCTGCTCCTGTTCCACGTCACGGACGACGTGGACGAGGCGGTCGCCCTGGTGTCGAAGGAGGCCGCGCGCTAGCGCGGGCCGCCTACGCGAGCCCTCGGCGGGCGACCGCCGGGGGCCGGTGGCCCGCGATCGACGCGACCATCTCCAGCACCTGCCGGGTCTCCGCGACCTCGTGCACGCGGTAGACCTGCGCACCGAGCCAGGCCGACACGGCGGTGGTCGCGAGCGTCCCGACCACCCGTTCCTTCACGGGCTTGTCGAGCGTCTCGCCGACGAAGTCCTTGTTGGAGAGCGAGACCAGCACCGGCCACCCCGTCTCGACCATCTCGCCGAGCCGCCGCGTCGCCTCCAGGCTGTGCCGCGTGTTCTTGCCGAAGTCGTGCCCGGGGTCGATGAGGATCGACTCCCGCGCCACGCCCAGCTCCGCCGCCCGCTCCGCGAGTCCCAGGGTGACCCGCAGGATGTCGGCCACGACATCGTCGTACGTCACCCGGTGCGGCCGCGTCCGGGGCTCCGCGCCGCCCGCGTGCGTGCACACCAGGCCCACCCGGTACCGCGCGGCGACCTCCGCCAGCCGGGGGTCGACCCCGCCCCAGGCGTCGTTCAGCAGATCGGCGCCGGCCTCGCACACGGCCTCGCCGACGTCCGCCCGCCAGGTGTCGACGCTGATGATCACGTCCGGGAAGCGCCGCCGCACCTCCGCCACGAAGCCGACGGTCCGCCGCGCCTCCTCCTCGGCGGTGACCTCCTCGCCGGGGCCGGCCTTCACCCCGCCGACGTCGATGATGGCGGCACCCTCGGCCACCGCCTGCTCCACGCGCGCGAGGGCGGGCTCGTCGCGGAAGGTGGCCCCCTGGTCGTAGAAGGAGTCCGGGGTCCGGTTCACGATCGCCATGATCACCGGCTCGTGCGCCGCGAATTCACGCCTGCCCAGCCTGAGCATCCCCTGTGACCTCCGCTAGTACGACCTGGGTGTCGGTGGCCTTTGTGCCGCCTGCGACCCTAACTGTCGGACTCGCATGGCACGATCGGACCCTGACACATTCAGCTTCCTGACATCGAGCTTGGGGACCGCAGCGATGGTTATGTTCCTGTTCCTGGTCGTCGCCCTCGCCGTCGTGGTCGCCGCGGTGACACTGGCCGTGGTGGGCGGCGGGGAGGGCGAGGGCCCGTTGCCCGAGGTGGACCCCGAGCGCCTGCAGGACCCCCTGCCGCTGGACCGCCCGGTGGGCCGCGCCGACGTGGACGCCCTGCGCTTCCCGCTCGCCGCCCGCGGCTACCGCATGGCGGACGTCGACGACGCGCTCAACCGCCTCGCCGCGGAGCTCGCCGAGCGCGACGCCCGGATCGCCGACCTGGAGTCCGCGCTGGCCGGGGCGCAGGCCGCCGCCCACCACGTCTCCATGGAGAAGCCGGTGCACGGGCAGGGGGAGCAGCAGTGAGCGACGGCGCCGCGATCGCGGGGGTGGACGGCGCGCTGCGCTGTCCCTGGGCCCTGTCCACCGAGGACTACGTGGCGTACCACGACGAGGAGTGGGGCCGCCCGGTCCACGGCGACGACGCCCTCTTCGAGCGCCTCAGCCTGGAGGCCTTCCAGTCCGGGCTCTCCTGGATCACGATCCTGCGCCGCCGCCCCGGCTTCCGTAAGGCCTTCGCCGACTTCAGGATCGCCAGGGTCGCCGCGTTCACCGACGAGGACCGCGCCCGCCTCCTGTTGGACGAGGGCATCATCCGCAACCGCGCCAAGATCGACGCGACGCTCGCCAACGCGCGCGTGCTGGCCGACTGGGCGCCCGGCACCCTGGACGAGCTGATCTGGTCCCACGCCCCGGGGCCGGGCCCGGCCCCGAAGACGCTCGCGGACGTCCCGGCGGTCACACCGGAGTCGACGGCGCTGTCGAAGGCCCTGAAGAAGCAGGGCCTCCGCTTCGTCGGCCCGACGACGGCGTACGCACTGATGCAGGCGTGCGGGCTGGTGGACGACCATCTGGCGACCTGTGTCGCGAGACGGGCCTGACCGCTACCGGCCCAGGTACTTCGGCGTCTCCTTGTTCACGAACGCCCGTACGGCGATCGTGTGGTCCTCGGACGCGCCCGCCCGGCCCTGCAGCTCGTCCTCCTTCTCCAGCGTCTCGGAGAGCGAGTGCGAGAAGCCGAAGGCCAGGGACTCCTTGATCGCCGCGTACGCCACCGTCGGCCCCTCGGCCAGGGCCCGCGCCGTCTTCTCCGCCTCCGCGGGCAGCTCCGCGGAGGGCACGAGACGGTTCACGATCCCCAGCTCGTAGGCCTCCTGCGCCTTGATCGTGCGGGGGAAGAGCAGCAGGTCGGCGGCGCGCCCGGGCCCCACCACCCGCGGCAGGGTCCAGGAGATCCCGGAGTCCGCCGTCAGCGCGACCCCCGCGAAGGACGTGTTGAACCCGGCGGTGTCGGCCACCACGCGATAGTCCGCGGCCAGCGCGAGCCCGAAGCCGGCGCCCGCCGCGACCCCGTTCACCCCGGCCACCACCGGCTTCGGCATCTCCGTCAGCGCCCGCACGACCGGGTTGTAGTGCTCCTTGACCGTGCTCATGACCTGCGCCGAACCCTCCGCGAGCAGCCCGATGTGCTCCTTGAGGTCCTGCCCGACGCAGAACGCCCGGTCACCGGCGGCCGTCAGCAGCACCGCCCGTACGGCGTCGTCCTCGGCCGCCGAGCGCACCGCCTCCAGCAGCGCGACCTTCGTCGCGATGTTCAGCGCGTTCATCGCCTCGGGGCGATTCAGCGTGATCGTCGCGAGACCGTCGGTCACCTCGTAGAGCACGGTGTCGGCCATGGTGTGTCCCCTCCGCAGTCGCGGCTCGGGCGTACCGGCCGGTACGCCCCTGTCCGTAGGACAGCATGGCGGAGAGAGACCGGAGTGGACGTGTGACCTGCGTCAAAGAATTCGGGGCGGTTTCCGGTCGGCGGGAGTCCGCGGGGCCGAGCAGTATCGCAGTCACATCGCCGAATTGGGTGGTTTTGCTCGCGCGCGTTGCCCAAGCGATGCCGACTGATGTTGGTCATCGGGTCCTGAGATGCGGGATAATGGCTTGGAAGCAATGTGTTCGATGCCGGTGTCGCGTGTCCCAGTCCCACGCTGTGGCCCGCGCGTGCCCTCCCGGGCCGTCGGCTTTGACGATGAGCTGGTTTCAGGAAGGGGAACGAGCATGGCGGCCATGAAGCCGCGGACGGGCGATGGCCCGCTCGAGGTGACCAAGGAGGGGCGGGGCATTGTCATGCGCGTTCCGCTCGAAGGCGGCGGTCGACTCGTCGTCGAGCTGACCCCTGACGAGGCCGACGCGCTCGGTGACGCCCTCAAGAAGGTCGTCGGCTGACGCGGAAGCGACCATACCCTTTCAGCAACCCCGGCATCCAAGTGATGCCGGGGTTGCTGTTTGTGGGCCTCGTCACCGCTTGACGGCGCACAGCAGACCGTCGCCCACCGGCAGCAGCGACGGCACCAGCTCCTGGCTCTCGCGCACCGCGCGCAGCAGCTCCCGCAGTCGCAGGACCTCGGTCGGCTGGGGCCCCGAGTCGACCGTGCGGCCGTTGGCGAAGACGCCCTCGAAGACCACCAGGCCCCCCGGACGGAGCAGGCGCAACGATTCAGCGAGATAGTCCATGACCTCCTGCCGGTCACCGTCGCAGAAGACGAGGTCGTAACCGGCGTCCGCGAGCCGGGGCAGGACGTCCAGGGCGCGCCCGGGGATGAAGCGGGCCCTGTTGCTCGCGAAACCGCAGGCGCGGAAGGCCTGGCGGGCGAACTGCTGGTGCTCCGGCTCCGGGTCGACGGTGGTGAGGACCCCGTCGGGGCGCATTCCGTGCAGCAGATGGATGCCGGAGACACCGGTGCCGGTGCCGATCTCGGCGACCGCCTTCGCGTCCACCGAGGCCGCCAGCAACCGCAGCGCGGCGCCCGTGCCGGGCGACACCGAGCGCAGCCCCGCGTCACGGGCCCGGTCACGGGCCCAGCGCAGGACTTCGTCCTCGGCGACGTAGGCGTCGGCGAACGCCCAGCTCGTCTGCCGGTTGCCGGTAATGACCCTCTCCTGTCCCCGTGGTTGCCTGGGCGTGACTGTATCCGTTGGGGCCGGGAACCCGCAGATGGGACCGGGCGTTTAGAGGGGTGGAGACGACACCGGGGGGACACAGTTGGATCACGACGAGGGGCAGCGGCCCGAGCAACTGCAGACGCAGGGGTCCGAGCGGTATCAGCCCAGATCAAATTCTCGTAAAACCGCTTATCCGGAGCTAACGGGCGAGGTGGCTATGGTAGGGGCTCCACTGGACACCACCAGAGCCGACAGGGGAGGTGCGGCTGCGCCTGTGGATCGCGGAGGAGTGCTGCGGCGCTTCCTCGGATCGGCGGGCAGGCCGAAATCCGTGAACGACACCGCTGCTGACCACAGCCACGCCGACGCCCACGCGGGCGAGGCCCAGACCGCGACTTTCTCCACCGACGCGGACGGGCAGGCATGGACTCCGCCCACCTGGGAGGAGATCGTCAGCACCCACAGCGGCCGGGTCTACCGCCTGGCGTACCGCCTGACCGGTAACCAGCACGACGCCGAGGACCTCACCCAGGAGGTCTTCGTCCGCGTCTTCCGCTCCCTGTCCACCTACACGCCCGGCACCTTCGAGGGCTGGCTGCACCGCATCACGACGAACCTGTTCCTCGACATGGTCCGCCGCAAGCAGCGCATCCGCTTCGACGCCCTCGGGGACGACGCGGCCGAGCGCCTGCCCAGCCGCGAGCCCAACCCGCAGCAGATCTTCAACGACGCCCACTTCGACGCGGACGTCCAGCAGGCCCTCGACACCCTGGCGCCCGAGTTCCGCGCCGCGGTCGTCCTGTGCGACATCGAAGGACTGTCGTACGAGGAGATCGCCGCGACCCTCGGCGTCAAGCTCGGCACGGTCCGCTCCCGGATCCACCGCGGCCGTTCCCAGCTGCGCAAGGCCCTCGCGCACCGTTCGCCGGAGGCCCGCGCGGCCGAGCGCCGGTCCTTCGTGCCACGCGTGGCCGCTCTGGGGGGAGGGGGCGCGACCGCGTGAGTGGATCACGACCCGGCCCCGGCCCCGCCGAGCGGCATCTGTCCGAGCAGCATCTGGGAGACCGACTCTCCGCCCTGGTGGACGGAGAGCTCGGTCATGAGTCGCGCGAGCGGGTCCTCGCCCACCTGGCCACCTGTGCCCGGTGCAAGGCGGAGGCCGACGCCCAGCGACAGCTGAAGAACGTCTTCGCGGAGGCGGCGCCCCCGCCGCCCTCCGAGAGCTTCCTGGCCAGGCTCCAGGGGCTCCCCGGAGGAGGTGACGATCCGGACGGCGGCTCGCCGTTCGGCGGGGGAAGACTCCCCGGCTCCGCCACCGGGAAGTTCGGCACCACCGGAGTCTTCGGACTGAAGCAGCGCCCCGACCGCTTCGAGTTCGACTACGCCCCCGCCGCGCCGCACATCGCCCCCACCCCGAGCCTCCCCGCCTCCGACCGTGGCTTCCGCATCCATGACGTCAGCCGGCACGAGACCGACCGCTCGGCCTCGCGTGGGATGCGGTTCGCGTTCGTCGCCGCCGGGGCGGTGTCGCTGGCCGCGATCGCGCTGGGCGGGGTCACGACCGGTTCGGTGACGGACACGGCCGCGGACGCGCGCGGCGGTTCCGGCGGCTCGAATGTGACACCGGCGCGTACGCCGGGGGCGGGGGCCGCGACGGCTCCCGAGAGCCAGCGGCGCCGGGGCGTCGGCCCGCTGCTCGGGCAGGTGCAGGGGCAGCGTTCGCTCGGCGACACCCCGGCCGCCCCGACCCAGGTGTCCGCACCGCTGCTGCCCGGCGTACCGAGCCCGGCCGTCGGGGAGGAGGCCATGCACACGCTGGCCGCTCCCGTGATGGCCGGTGCGGCCGTGATGTCCCCGCTGATACGTCCGCTCACCGACTCTCAGCCGCTCACCCTGACCTCCTGGTCCACCGCCTCCGAGGCCACGGGCCTCGGCCTCCTCGCCGCACCCGTCCCCGACTCGACTTCCTCTCCTTCCCCCTCCCACACCGCCCGCTGACCCCCGGCCCGGGAACCTGGTTCAATCCAGGGTGAGCCGTGCCCACGGCCGGGACCGGCCTCGGCCGCGGGGCACGGAGCCGACGAACTGGGGCCGCCGCCGTGCCGTGCCGCGGCCAGCTGTGGGGAGAGCATGAACGAGGGGAAGCCCACGAAGCGCTGGTGGAACCGACCGCGTCCCGAGGGGGCGGCCGGGGTGACGCGGGAGGACGACGGCGGGGACTTCGAGTTGGCTCGGCCGGCTGTCGTTCCCGGGTCGGACGCCGGTCCTGGTCGGGATGCCGTCCCTGTCCCGGATGGCGTTTCCGCCGATGGCGACTTCGAGTTGAGGCCTCCTCAGGGTGTCGACGCGTCCGGGGCCGACGGCGACTTCGAGCTGGCTCGGCCTGCCGAGGTGCCTGCCCCGCCCGCTGCCTCCGAGGTGCCCGCCTCGCCCGCTGCCGGCGGCGACGTTGCGCCCTCGGCTGCGGTTCCTGCTCCCGCCCCCGGCGCCGAGCAGCCCAAGCCCCTGCACGCTCCCGACCCCTACGGCACCCCGCCGTACGGCGAACCCGGCCCCTGGGCCCCCGCCCCGCCCGTCCAGCACCCCGCGACCACACCGGCCCACGGCACGCCCTTGCCGGCCCCGCCCGCACCCCAGCACGTCGCGCCGCCCCCTCACCCCGACCCCCAGCCCTCCACCAACCCCTGGCAGAACTACGACCCCTGGGTCCCCGTCCCCGCCGCCCCCCTCCAGCAGAACGGCGCCCCCGTCGACGACCAACACAAGCGCCGTCGGCGGGTGAGGAAGGCCCTCGTCACCGGTGCCGTCGTTCTGGCGCTCGTCTCCGGAGGCGTCGGTGGTGCCATCGGGGCCTATCTGGAGCGGAACGGCGGGGTGGGCGACGTATCGCTTCCGCAGGCCGGGAAAGAGGCCGTCGGGCGGGCGCCCGACAGTGTGGCCGGGATCGCCGCGCGGGCCCTGCCCAGTGTCGTGACCCTGCATGTGACCGGGGCCGAGGAGTCCGGCACCGGGACCGGGTTCGTGCTCGACGACCGGGGGCACATCCTCACGAACAACCACGTCGTCGAGCCCGCCGGGGCCGACGGGCAGATATCGGTGACCTTCAACAGCGGGGACACCGCCAAGGCCACCGTCGTGGGCCGGGACACCGGGTACGACCTCGCCGTCGTGAAGGTGACCGGCGTGCACGGGCTCAAGCCCATGGCCCTCGGCAACTCCGACAACGTCCAGGTCGGCGACCCCGTCGTCGCCATCGGCGCCCCCTTCGACCTGGAGGGCACCGTCACCTCCGGCATCATCAGCGCCAAGGAACGGCCCATCACGGCCGGCGGCGACAGCGCCGACGGGAGCGATGTGTCGTACGTCGACGCCTTGCAGACCGACGCGCCGATCAATCCCGGCAACTCCGGCGGGCCTTTGCTCGACACCAGCGCCCGCGTCATCGGGATCAACTCCGCCATCCGGTCCGCCGACGACGGTTCCGGGTCGGACACCGGTCAGGCCGGTTCCATCGGGCTCGGCTTCGCCATCCCCGTCAACCAGGCCAAGCGCGTTGCCGAGGAGCTCATCAACACCGGCAAGGCCACCCACCCCGTCATCGGCGTCACCCTCGACATGGACTACACCGGCGACGGCGCCCGCGTCGGCACCAAGGCCACCGGCGGCGGCCCCGCCGTCAACGCGGGCGGTCCCGGCGACAAGGCCGGCATCAAGGCGGGCGACATCATCACCGAGGTCGACGGCCAGCGCGTCCACTCCGGCGAGGAACTGATCGTCAAGACCCGCGCCCACCGGCCCGGCGACCGACTGGAGCTGACCGTGCGGCGCGGCGGCAAGGAGCTGACGATCTCGCTGGTCCTCGGCTCCTCCGAAGGCAGCTGAGGCGGCTGGGCAAGGCCGAGCGCGATTGACAGAAACCTCATAGGCGACCGCCCGTACCCCGTCCCACAAGGCAAACATCGCGGAAAACCGCCCGGCCGCGCGCACTCGCGGAGGCCGGGACAGTACCGGTCGTACCGGATCGCCGGGTACCGTGGATCCGGCCCGGAATCGCAAGGAGCTTCAGGTGTTCAATGACATAGGACCGCTCGAGCTCATCACGCTCGTTGTCCTCGCCGTGCTCGTCTTCGGTCCGGACAAGCTCCCGAAGGTCATTCAGGACGTCATGCGGACGATCCGCAAGATCCGGGAGTTCTCGGAGAGCGCCAAGCAGGACATCCGCAGCGAGCTCGGACCCGAGTTCAAGGACTTCGAGTTCGAGGACCTGAACCCCAAGACGTTCATCCGCAAGCAACTGGACAACGACGAGCTGGGGCTCAAGGAGATCCGCAACGGCTTCGACCTGAAGAAGGAGATGGCCGAGGTCACGGACGCGGTGCACAGCACCGACGCCCCGTCGTCGTCCTCCTCCTCCGCGTCCTCCGGTTCGTCCTCCTCCGGCCGCGTCGACATGACCAAGAAGCCCGAGGACGACGACCGCCCGCCCTTCGACGCGGACGCCACCTGAGCCGTACGGACACCGGCTTCGAGACCGTCGTACGTGACGCGTTTCATACTCGTACGCGCCTTCGCGCGGCCTGAACCCGCCTTCCGCACGACCCACGCGCCGGGCGATTTCCCGGTTGCTCTCTGTGGTGTGGCTATGCTGCCGAGTTGTTGTGCGGACCGGACGAGTCAGCCCGAAGGGGGGCGGGCCGCTCCGGTCCGACGAGAGCGAGGAGGCGTCCGGGCACATGGAGACGACGAGTCAGGTCGCGCAGGCGCCGGCCGCGGAGGGTGGACAACAGGTTCCCTCCGCCCGGCGCACGGTCGACGGCTACCTGCAGGCGCCCTTCCCGTGGTACGGCCTCGACGAGGCCTTCACGGGGCCGCGCTGGCTGATGCAGGTCGGGACGGCGGCCGACGGGGCCGTCGAGCACGGGTCCATCGGACACGGCGACGAGCCCTCGGTGAAGAACGAGGCGGGCTCCACCGGTGAGCCGCGCGAGAAGTTCGCGGTCGTCGTGACGGTCGCGGCGAATCCGTCCCGCAGGAGCGCCGACGGTACGGGGTTGCTGGAGGCCACGTCCGTCTCCTCGGCGGCCTGGCTGGCCGGGGTCGGGCTGCTGTCGTTCACCTGGCCCGGGCAGATGGACCACTCGCTGCGCGACGACTGGCTCGAGCAGCAGACCGAGACGGCGTGGGCGCTGGCCGACGACCTGGACGGCGCGGAGTGGTCGACGCTGTCCCTGCCCGTCGACGGTGTGCCGACGCCCTTCCACTACCGGGAGTCCGAGTTCGGGTGGGTGCTCGCGGGGTCCACCTCGGAGGGCGTGCACGTGGGGGCGTACGGGAGAGGTATGAGCGCTTACGGGCTGGGCTTCGCCATGATCAAGGACATCGGCGAGTACGCCTGACGACGACGAAGGGGCACCACCCCACCGGGTGGCGCCCCACAGCCGTAAGAAGTCCTCCAGAACAGAAGTCCTCTAGAACTTGTTCTTCGGCGTGATCCCCAGGGACAGTCCCGAAAGACCCCGCTGCCGACCGCCGAGCTTGCCCGCGATGCCCCGCAGCGCCGCGCCCGCCGGGCTGTCCGGGTCGCTCAGGACCACCGGCTTGCCCTCGTCGCCGCCCTCGCGGAGGCGGACGTCGATCGGGATGGAGCCGAGGACCGGGACCGTCGCGCCGGTCGTGCGGGTCAGGCCGTCGGCGACCGTCTGGCCGCCGCCCGTGCCGAAGACGTCGACCATCTCGCCGCAGTGCGGGCAGGGCAGGCCGGACATGTTCTCGACCACGCCGACGATCTTCTGGTGGGTCTGGACGGCGATGGAGCCCGCGCGCTCGGCGACCTCGGCCGCCGCCTGCTGAGGCGTGGTGACGACGAGGATCTCCGCGTTCGGGACCAGCTGGGCGACCGAGATCGCGATGTCGCCGGTGCCCGGGGGCAGGTCCAGGAGCAGGACGTCGAGGTCGCCCCAGTAGACGTCCGCGAGGAACTGCTGGAGCGCCCTGTGCAGCATCGGGCCGCGCCACACCACCGGCGCGTTGCCGGGCGTGAACATGCCGATGGAGATGACCTTCACGCCGTTCGCGGACGGCGGCATGATCATGTTCTCGACCTGGGTGGGACGGCCGTCCGCGCCCAGCATCCGCGGCACGCTGTGGCCGTAGATGTCGGCGTCCACGACACCGACCTTCAGACCGTCCGCCGCCATCGCCGCCGCCAGGTTCACCGTCACCGACGACTTGCCGACGCCGCCCTTGCCGGAGGCCACCGCGTACACGCGGGTGAGCGAACCCGGCTTGGCGAAGGGGACCTCGCGCTCGGCCTGGCCGCCGCGCAGGGCGTTCGCCAGCTCCTTGCGCTGCTCGTCGCTCATCACGTCCAGCGAGACGTCGACGCGGGTGACGCCCTCGACCGCCGAGACCGCGTCCGTCACGCGCTGCGTGATCGTCTCGCGCATCGGACAGCCGGAGACCGTCAGGTACACGGTGACCGCGACCGCCCCGTCCGCGCCGATGTCCACCGACTTGACCATCCCCAGC
Organism: Streptomyces sp. NPDC047081; assembly: GCF_040643775.1. NCBI lineage: Bacteria > Bacillati > Actinomycetota > Actinomycetes > Kitasatosporales > Streptomycetaceae > Streptomyces > Streptomyces sp. NPDC047081. The sequence goes on from NZ_JBEYUY010000036.1 coordinate 76,163, forward strand.
TCGGTGATGGGTCGGTTGATCTCGGGGTCGTTCACCGTCGCCAGTGCCTCGCGCACCGCGTCTTCGCTAGCCATACAGACGATGGTACGGCTCGGTAGCCGGGCCCCGGTAAGCCCGTCACCGGTCGTCTACGTCACGTCCCGACGGCCGTTCTGCCGGGAATACCACGTGTTTGTGGTGGCCGTTCTGCCGTTCCTCCAGCTCCTTCACCATGTCCTGGAGCTCCGAGCGGATCCAGTCCCGGGTGGCCACCTCGCCGAGCCCGATGCGCAGGGCGGCGATCTCCCGGGTCAGGTACTCGGTGTCGGCGATGGACCGCTCGTTCTGCTTGCGGTCCTGTTCGAGGTTGACCCGGTCGCGGTCGTCCTGCCGGTTCTGCGCGAGCAGGATCAGCGGGGCCGCGTAGGAGGCCTGCAGCGACAGCATCAGGGTCAGGAAGATGAACGGGTAGTTGTCGAAGCGCAGGCCGCTCGGCGCGAAGACGTTCCACACCACCCACAGCACGATGACGACCGTCATCCAGACGATGAACCGTCCCGTGCCGAGGAAGCGCGCGATGCGCTCCGACAGCCGCCCGAAGGCCTCCGGGTCCCACTCGGGCAGCAGCCTGCGCCGCGGCGGACGCGGCTGGTCCAGCCGGACCCGCGGGCGTGTGGCCGCCGTCGCGCCCGCCGGCGTCCGCTCACGTGTGCTCTCACGCTCAGGAGCCATGCGCGGTCACCCCCTCCGCACCCTCGTCCAGGTGGAACTCGGTCTCCCGCCAGTCCTCCGGCAGCATGTGGTCGAGTACGTCGTCCACGGTCACCGCGCCGAGCAGCGACCCGGCCTCGTCGACGACGGGCGCCGCCACCATGTCGTACGTCGCGAAGAACCCGGCGACGACCGGCAGCTGCGCCTCCGGGTCCAGCGGTTGCAGGTCGTCGTCGATGATCGAGCTGACCAGGGTGTACGGCGGGTCGCGCAGCAGCCGCTGGAAGTGGACCGTGCCGAGGTACTTGCCGGTCGGCGTCTCGTCGGGCGGGCGGCAGACGTAGACCTGGGCGGCGAGCGCCGGGGAGAGGTCGGGGTTGCGCACGCGCGCGAGGGCGTCGGCGACGGTGGCGTCGGGGCGCAGCACGATCGGCTCGGTGGTCATCAGACCGCCGGCGGTGTGCTCCTCGTACGACATCAGGCGCCGCATGTCGGCCGCGTCGGACGGCTGCATCAGGCTCAGCAGCCGCTCCTTGTCCTCCTCGGGGAGTTCGGCGAGCAGGTCGGCCGCGTCGTCCGGGTCCATGGCCTCCAGGACGTCGGCGGCACGTTCCTCCTTCAGCTTGCCGAGGATCTCGATCTGGTCGTCCTCCGGGAGCTCCTCGAGCACGTCGGCCAGCCGGTCGTCGTCGAGGGCGGCGGCGACCTCGGCGCGCCGCTTGGGGGAGAGGTGGTGCAGGACGTTGGCGAGGTCGGCCGGGCGCAGCTGCTCGAAGGTGGCCAGGAGGCTCTCGGCGCCCTGTCCGTGCTCCTCCAGGGAGAAGCCGGTGACGGAGGACCAGTCGACGGTCAGCGCCTCGCCCGCCCGTCGCCCACCACCACCCTTCCAAGGAAGCGCTACGCGCCTTTCTTTTCCGGCCCTTCTGAAGGCGCCGCCCTTCCTGCCCTTGCGGACGAAGACCCGGTCGACCTCCCAGTCCCGGCGGGCCGGCAGCTGCTGCACCGACAGGTCCAGGACGGTGACCTCCTCGCCGGTCTCGACGAGGGTGACCCGGCGGTCGAGCAGCTCGCCGAAGACGAGGCGTTCGGTGGGGCGTTGCTCGAAGCGGCGGACGTTGAGCACGCCGGTGGCGATGACCTGGCCCGACTCGATACTGGTCACCCTGGTCATCTGCAGGAAGATGCGGCGCCGGGTGGGCAGTTCGACGACCAGCCCGAGCACGCGCGGGGGCCGCCGGCCCACGCGCAGCATGACGACGAGGTCGCGCACACGGCCGACCTGGTCGCCGTTGGGATCGAACACGGCGACCCCGGACAGGTGCGAGACGAAGATCCGGGAAGGGGCGCCCGCTGCCATGGTGCGCCTCCTTTTCTCACGAGGGTTCCGTTCTGGGTTTCTTTTCCGGATTGCCCGCTCGGTGGGCTTCAGGCTAGCCCGTCCCGATCGGATCCGCGCTGGTGGGAGGTCCGGACGGACTGCCTCCGCTCGACTCCCCACTCACCGGTACGCTGCCGTACGCCGCCCACGTCCCCCGACCGAAAGGCAGCCCCGCCTGTGACCGCGATTCCCCAGGGCCGTAACCGCCGGACCGCGCTGTGCGCACTGGCCGTGATGGGGGCGGGGTTGCTCGTCGGGTGCAGTTCGGACCCGGACGAGGGGACCAACGGGGTCGGCAAGCTGCCGGCCGCGACCATCCAGTCGAAGACCCGGGCGGCCGCCGACTCGGCCGACGCCGTGCGGCTGGCCGGGACCGTGGTCACCAATGGACGCACGTACAAGCTCGACATGCGGCTGAAGTCCGACGGCGCCACCGGCTCGGTCACCTCCAAGGGCATCGCCTTCGGGCTGCTGCGGATCGGCGAGCACCTGTATCTGAAGGCCGGCGCGGAGTTCTGGGACCACGCCGACGGGGAGAAGGACGGGGACAAGGACGAGTCGGCCGCGGGCAAGCTCGACGGCAAGTACGTGAAGGTGCCCTCGGGCGACCCGGCGTACAAGAAGTTCAGCGGCTTCACGGACATGGACGTACTCCTCGAAGGCTTGCTGACACTGCACGGTGACCTCGCGACCGACGGCCACCACGAGCAGTCGGGTACCCCGACCATCCGCATCACCGGCGACAAGGGCTCCGGCGGCACGCTGGACGTCTCCCTGGAGGGCAAGCCGTACCCGCTGCGGCTGGAGCGCGCGGCCGGCGCGGGCACGCTGACCTTCTCCTCCTGGAACAAGGCCTTCGCGCTCACCGAACCGAAGGCCGGCGAGACGGTGGACTACGGCAAGCAGCTGCCGACGTCCTAGGTGCCTACCGGCGTTTCTTCTTCAGCAGCAGCCGCGGGAGCCCCGCGGGAATGGGCCGGCGGGTCGTGGCCGGCGTCGGCAGCGGTGCCTCGGCCAGGCTGTCGGCGGGCAACGGCGCTGTCGCCCCGGTCGGTTCCAGCCGCAGCACCCGGCACTCGCGCGCCCAGCGCTCCGGCATCGCCTCGCCGTCGGGGGCGTTGAGGCGCTTCCCCTTCAGTTCGGCGACCGTCGCCTCGTACTGCTCGGTCCCGGCGGTCAGTTCCACGACCTTCGCGGACCAGGAGACCAGCCGGCCGCCCTTGTCCTTGCTGCGCACGGTGACCTCGGCGGAGCCGCCGTCCACCAGCCCCGGCAGCGGCTGCTCGCCCGGCCCGTCGCCGACCAGGCACGCGGCACCCTCGTGCCACACGTGCCACAGCGCACGGGCCGGGACGCCGGCTCCCGAGACCCAGACGAGGCCGGACTTCTTCGTGGCCTCCTCGACGAGGGCCTGGTCGAGCAGCTCGCTTGTCATGGGCCCAGCCTATCCAGGCCCGCTCACAGCCAGCCGTTGCGCTTCAGCGTGCGGTGGATGCCCAGGCACAGGCCGACGGTCAGGCACAGCACCATCGGGTAGCCGAACCGCCAGTGCAGCTCGGGCATGTGGTCGAAGTTCATGCCGTACACACCGGTCACCATGGTCGGTACGGCGATGATCGCGGCCCACGCGGTGATCTTCCGCATGTCCTCGTTCTGGGCGACGGACGCCTGCGCGAGGTTGGCCTGGAGGATCGAGTTGAGCAGTTCGTCGAAGCCGAGGACCTGCTCCTGGACGCGGGCGAGGTGGTCGGCGACGTCCCGGAAGTACTTCTGGATGTCGGGGTCGACCAGCCGCATCGGCCGCTCGCTCAGCAGCTGCATGGGCCGCAGCAGCGGGGAGACCGCGCGCTTGAACTCCAGGACCTCGCGCTTGAGTTGGTAGATCCGCGCCGAGTCCACACCGCGTGCGACCCCGCGCCGGCCGGGCGAGAAGACCTCGGTCTCCACCTCGTCGATGTCGTCCTGGACGGCGTCGGCGACCGCGACATAGCCGTCGACGACATGGTCGGCGATCGCGTGCAGTACCGCCGAGGGGCCCTTGGCGAGCAGCTCCGGGTCGTCCTGCAGCCGGTGCCTGAGCGCGCGCAGTGAGCCCTGGCCGCCATGCCGGACCGTGATGAAGAAGTCCCGGCCGGTGAAGCACATGACCTCGCCGGACTCCACGACCTCGCTGGTGGCGGTGAGCCGGTCGTGCTCGACGTAGTGGACGGTCTTGAAGACGGTGAACAGGGAGTCGTCGTAGCGCTCCAGCTTGGGGCGCTGGTGGGCCTGGACCGCGTCCTCCACGGCCAGCGGGTGCAGCCCGAACTCGCTCGCGATACCGGCGAATTCGGCCTCCGTCGGCTCGTGCAGGCCGATCCAGACGAAGCCCCCGTCGCGGCGCACCGTGCGCATCGCCTCGTGCGGGGTGAGCGACTTGCCCGTGTCGACGCGGGCGCCGTCGCGGTAGACCGCGCAGTCCACGACGGCCGACGGGGTGCCGGGGTCGCGCGTCGTGTCGTACGTGCCGGTGTCCTTGCGCAGGGACGGGCGGGAGGGCCGGACCGCGGCTCGGAGGTCACGGATCATCGACATGGCTGGCTCCTTCGTGGCAGGCAACGAAAGACCGCCGACGACGGTTGGAACTACCCGGAATGGGGACGTCCTGCTGCGGGTGTTTGGCACGTCCACAAAGCGGGGAGCACCGCACCATCGCGGTGGCGAGCTTCGCTGCAGAGTCAGATCAGACGGATCAGGCAAAACGAGACGAAGCGCTCTTCCGCAAGAAGACGTGAGCGTGAAAGGCGGCGGTCAGCCAGAGCCGGATCAGCTGTATCAGCGGCGGGAAGAGCGAGTGGTACTGCCCGGGTGACTTCGATCCATGACAGCCCCACCTCCTCCGGCCGGTCCCTCGTAAGGGAGTCCCATATCGCGTCGGGACGTGATCGCGACGCTTCTGCGTGCTGCCCGAACGACCGGGCCAGAGTATCAGCCGCCCAAACTGTCAAGGCGCTGCTTTGCCCGGTACTGACGAGTTCTATGCTCGCCGCATGGTTGATGTTCTTCCGTTGGTCGAGGCCCGGTTGCGCTCCGCGCTGGGCGAACCGGACGCCCGCGCGGCCGTCACCTTCCTGGGCACGGACCGCATCGAGGTGCTGCGTTTCCGGTCGGAGGACATCGTCCGCTACGCCACGCTCGGCATGTCCGCACAGCCGATGAGCGACCCCACCGCGGTCCTCGCGGATCCGGTCGAGGGACCGCGCGCGGAGCTGGTCCTCTCGGTACGGGGAGGTCTCGCCGACACCGACAAGGCGCTGCGCCCGCTGGCCGTGCTCGCCGCGTCCCCGCAGGTCGAGGGCGTGATCGTGGCCCCCGGCGCCTCCCTCGACGTCGGTGAACCCCTGTGGCCCGGCGCCCCGTTCAGCTCGGTCCTGGTCGCCGAGCCGGGCGGCCTGGTCGAGGACCTCGAACTCGACGAACCCCTCGACCCGGTCCGCTTCCTCCCCCTGCTGCCGATGACGGCGAACGAGGCGGCCTGGAAGCGCGTCCACGGCGCCCAGGCCCTCCAGGAGCGCTGGCTGACGAACGGGACGGACCTCCGCGATCCCGCCCGGAAGTCCGTCCCGCTCGACTGACCCACCGAGTGAGCAAGCTCACCAACCGGTGGCCGAAAAGCGTCAGTTGGCAAACACGGTGACACTGTCCTCGCTCGCGTGCCTCGTCCCCAGTTCCTCGGCGTCGTGCGTGAGCGCCTCCCGCCGTACGACGACCACCAGCGCGCCCAGCACCGCGGTGACCGCCGCGACCACGAACGGGATGTGGATGTCGCTCCACTCCTCGATCTTCGGCGCGAAGTAGGGCGCCGCGGCCGCCGCGAACCACCGCACGAAGTTGTAGCCGGCGCTCGCCACCGGGCGCGGCGCGTCCGACACGCCCAGCGCCAGTTCGGTGTAGACGGTGTTGTTCACGCCGATGAAGGCACCGGACAGGATCGTGCAGACGACGGCCGCGGTGTGGCTGCCGTAACCGAGGACGAGGACGTCGGCCGCGAGCAGCACCAGTGAGCCGCCGAGCACCTTCAGCGAGCCGAACCGCGCCTGCATGCGCGGCGCCACGATCACCGAGAAGACGGCGAGCAGCACGCCCCAGGCGAAGAACACGGCACCCGACTTGTACGGGGTCATGTTCAGCACGAACGGCGTGAAGGCCAGCACGGTGAAGAACGTGTAGTTGTAGAAGAAGGCGGAGGCGGCGGCGGAGGCCAGGCCACCGTGGCCGAGCGCCTTGATGGGGTCCAGGAGCGAGGTCTTGCGGGCCGGCTTCGGCTGTTCCTTCAGGAACACCGTGATGCAGAGGAACCCGACCGCCATGAGGAACGCGGTGCCGAAGAAGGGGTAGCGCCAGCTCTGGTTGCCGAGCAGTGCGCCGAGCAGGGGGCCGCAGGCCATGCCGAGGCCGAGTGCGGACTCGTACAGCAGGATCGCCGCGGCGCTGCCGCCGGCCGCCGCGCCGACGATGACCGCGAGGGCGGTCGACACGAAGAGGGCGTTGCCGAGGCCCCAGCCCGCGCGGAAGCCGACGAGCTCGGCGACCGAGTTCGAGGTGCCGGCCAGGCCCGCGAAGACGACCACGAAGGCGAGGCCGAGCAGCAGCGTCCTGCGGCCGCCGATGCGGCTGGAGACGAAGCCGGTGACCAGCATCGCCACGGCCGTGATCAGGAAGTACGAGGTGAAGAGGAGGGAGACCTGACTGGGCGTGGCGTCCAGGCCCTTGGCGATGGACGGCAGGATCGGGTCGACGAGGCCGATGCCCATGAAGGCGACGACCGAGGCGCCCGCCGTCGCCCACACGGCCTTGGGCTGGCGCAGGATGCCACCGGCTCCCGCATCGAAGGGGTCCATGTCTTCGTGCCCTCCCGGATCGAGATGGTTGGTATATGCACATAGTAAGTTAGGGCGGCTAATTAATGCAAGATGCATCTAGTTCCCGGCGGGGAAGGGTTCCCTCCGGACGGGTGATCGTCCTTGACGTGGGGGAGCGAGGGTAGGACCGTGGGGCCCTATGAGGGGCGAACCCAGTTGCCCGAAGTGTGGTGGCCGGGTCAGGGCTCCCGGACTCTTCGCCGATACCTGGCAGTGCGACGTGCACGGCACCGTGCATCCGGTGCAGCCCGTGATCCCGCCCAGCGTCGAGGCCCTCAGCGTGGTGGTGCACCGCACGCAGGTCCCGGTGTGGATGCCGTGGCCCCTGCCGGTCGGCTGGTTGCACACGGGCGTGGCCTGCGCGGGCGACGACCGGCACGGCGGCCGCGCCACCGCGGTGGCCTGCTCGGGACCGGGCCCGCTCGGCGGTATAGGGGAGCTGATCCTCGTCGCCGAGGAGCTGGGCGTCGGCCTCGGCGCGCGGTACGCGGGCATCGACGGCCCGGACCCGGGGCCGTACATGAACGTCGAGAAACCACCCCAGGCCAAGGTCCTGGCCGGCGGCCGCCCCACGCCGCTCTGGCATGTCTCCGGCACACCGGACGACCGTGCGGTGTTCGCGGGTGAGGCGCGTGGGCTGTGGCTGTGGGCCGTGGTGTGGCCCGAGCAGTCGGGGCTGCTGATGTACGACGAACTGGTGCTGACGGATCTGCGGGACGCGGGGGCGGAGGTCGAGCTGGTTCCCTGTGGGGCGCTTTCGCCCCGGCTGTTGGAACCCTGAGCGTTGGCTGTAGGGGGCGCGGCGCGGGTTCGGGTGTGACAAGGCACCCCTGGAGTCCCGTTATCCTTGGGTGTCCCCTTCCGTACCGTCACCGCCTGGAGTCCGCGTCGTGCGCATCGATCTGCACACCCACTCCACCGCTTCCGACGGTACGGACACCCCCGCCGAGCTGGTGCGGAACGCCGCCGCGGCCGGGCTGGACGTCGTCGCGCTGACCGACCACGACACCACCCGCGGGTACGCCGAGGCGATCGCCGCGGTGCCGGAGGGGCTCACGCTGGTCACCGGTGCCGAGCTGTCCTGCCGTATCGACGGCATCTCGATGCACATGCTCGCCTACCTCTTCGACCCCGAGGAGCCCGCCCTGCTCGCCGAGCGCGAGCTGGTGCGGGACGACCGGGTGCCGCGGGCCAAGGGCATGGTCGCCAAGCTGAACGGGCTCGGGGTGCCGGTCACCTGGGAGCAGGTCGAGCGGATCGCCGGCGGCGGTTCGGTCGGGCGGCCGCATGTCGCCACCGCGCTGGTCGAGCTGGGTGTCGTGGCGAGCGTGGGCGACGCGTTCACGCCCGAGTGGCTCGCCGACGGCGCGCGGGCCTTCGTGGACAAGCACGAGACCGACCCCTTCGAGGCGATCCGGCTGGTCAAGGCCGCGGGCGGGGTCACCGTGTTCGCGCACCCGGGGGCCAGCAAGCGCGGTCGTACGGTGCCGGAGTCGGCGATCGCCGAGATGGCGGCCGCCGGGCTGGACGGCATCGAGGTCGACCACATGGACCACGACCCGGACACCCGGGCGCGGCTGCGGGGGCTGGCGAAGGAACTGGGGCTGCTGGTCACCGGGTCCAGCGACTATCACGGCAGCCGGAAGACGTGCGTGCTCGGGGAGTACGTCACGGATCCCGAGGTGTACGGGGAGATCACGCGGCGGGCCACCGGGGCGTTTCCGGTGCCGGGTGCGGGCGGGGTCTGAGGTCCGTCCGAACCTCACCTCCGTATTCGTACCTCTTCCCGCAAGGCCTCTTCAGTCATGTTCGACGTCGCCGTCTTCGGCTCTCTCTTCCTGACCCTTTTCGTCATCATGGATCCCCCTGGGATCACCCCGATCTTCCTCGCCCTGACCGCCGGCCGGCCCGGCAAGGTGCAGAAGCGGATGGCCTTCCAGGCCGTGTGCGTGGCGGCCGGTGTGATCGTGGTGTTCGGGCTGCTCGGGCATCAGATCCTGAACTACCTGCATGTCTCCGTGCCCGCGCTGATGATCGCGGGCGGGCTGCTGCTCCTGCTGATCGCGCTGGATCTGCTGACCGGCAAGACCGACGAGCCGAAGCAGACCAAGGACGTCAACGTGGCGCTCGTACCGCTGGGCATGCCGCTGCTGGCCGGGCCGGGGGCGATCGTGTCCGTGATCCTCGCCGTGCAGAAGGCCGACAGCGTGGCCACGCAGGTGTCGGTGTGGTGCGCGATCCTCGCCATTCACGTGGTGCTGTGGCTGGTCATGCGGTACTCGCTGCTGATCATCCGCGTCATCAAGGACGGCGGTGTGGTGCTGGTGACCCGGCTCGCGGGGATGATGCTGTCGGCCATCGCCGTGCAGCAGATCATCAACGGGGTGACTCAGGTGATCAAGGGCGCGTGATGGTGCCGGAAAGCGTTAGAGCCCTGGTACGGCGTCGCTGCCGTACCAGGGCTCCGAAGCTTCTGCGGTGATCCGCGTGATCCGCGTGATCCGCGTCTCTTACGCGGCCGTGTTCTCGGCCGGCCGGATCCAGAGGCGCTGGCCGATCGCGGCGGCCTGCTGGACGATCCGGTTGACGGAGGCGGCGTCCACGACAGTGCTGTCCACGGGCGTACCGTCGACCTCGTCGAGTCGCATGATTTCGAAGCGCATGGCCTCTCCCTTCGTCTCGCTGTGTTCCATAGCAGTCAACGGCCTGTGTGTTACAAACATTCCCTACGCTAAAGAAATTTTTCGAACGACTAATTACTGACCGGTAAGCCATGTATGAGGTGGTTGAAGGAGACTGACCGGGACCGGTTGTGTTCGCAGCGTGACCGCCGGGACAATGGTGGCGATGAACGACGACCACGCGGCCCTCAGTGCCCGTATAGACCGCACGAACGAGCTGCTCCAGCGCATGCTCGCCGAGGTGGCGAAGACGCCCTCGACGCATGCGATCTTCGTCGACGCGGGGTATCTGTACGCGGCCGCGGGACGGCTCGTCGCCGGGACGGAGGACCGGCGCGCCTTCGACCTGGACGCGGAGGGGCTGATCGAGGCGCTCATCGACAAGGCGCGGACGATCTTCGCGGACAGTCGGCTGCTGCGGGTCTACTGGTACGACGGGGCTCGGCGGCGTATCCATACGGCCGAGCAGCAGTCGATCGCCGAACTCCCGGACGTGAAGGTCCGGTTGGGCAACCTCAACGCCAACAACCAGCAGAAGGGCGTCGACTCACTGATCCGGACGGATCTGGAGTCGCTGGCCAGGCACCGGGCGATCAGCGACGCGGCGTTGCTGGGCGGCGACGAGGATCTGGTGTCGGCGGTGGAGGCGGCGCAGGGGTACGGGGCGCGGGTGCACCTGTGGGGGATCGAGGCGCCGGAGGGGCGCAACCAGGCCGAGCCGCTGCTGTGGGAGGTCGACAGCCAGCGGACCTTCGACCTCGACTTCTTCAAGCCGTACGTCTCCCGGCGGGCGGCGCCTGCGTACGACGCCACGGCGACCCGGCCGACCCGGGAGGACGTGCGGTTCGTCGGCGCGCAGATCGCGGCGAAGTGGCTGGCGGCGCGGGGGCGGGAGGCGCTTGTCGAGCTGCTGCCGGGGCATCCGTATCTGCCGGGGTCGGTGGATCAGGATCTGCTGGTGGAGGCGGAGGGGTTGCTGCAGTACTCGCTGCGGGGGCAGGCGGATCTGCGGCGGGCGTTGCGGGATGGGTTTTGGGAGCACTTGCAGGCGCAGTACTAGTTCTGGGGCTGCGGGCTGCGGGCTGCGGGCTGCGGGCTGCTGGTGCTAGTTCTGGTGCTGTGGGCTGGTCGGGTCTGCCTGGTCCCAGAAGTCGGCGAAGGCTTGGGCCGTTTCCAGGGGTTTGTCGGTGTTGGGGGAGTGTTCTGCGCCCTGGATGACCGTGCGGCGGGCGCGCAGGCGTAGGGCCATGTCGTCGAGGAGGGTCACCGGCCAGGTGTCGTCCCTGGAGCCCGACAGGACGTGGAACGGGATCGGGACGGCGGCGAGTTCGGCGACGCGGTCCGGTTCGACGCACAACTGGCGGCCGGTTGCGAGGAGTTGGGCGGGCTTGTTGCCCAGCCAGCGGCGGCGCAGGTCTTCCTGGTCGGCGAGGCCTTCGTCCAGGCCTCCCTCCACGTCTCCGGTCTCGGTCTCCTCCGGCGGCTCCATCGCCTGGATCGCCTCCCACACCTCGGCCATCGTCATGACGGCGAGGGCGTCCTGGAGCAGCTTGACGCGTTGCTGCTGGGAGACGGAGATCTGGGCGGGGCCGGAGGCCATGAGGGTGAGGGAGCGGAAGGGGGAGTGGTCGAGGAGTACGGCGGCTCGGGCGATCTGGCCGCCGAGGGAGTGGCCGACGAGGTGTACGGGCGTGTCCGGGGCGCCGAGGGCAGCGAGGGCGGCGGCTTGGGCGAGGACGTCGCGGGCCAACTCCTCCTGGGCGTAGGCCGATTCGTCGGTCTCCGGGCCGTCGGACTCGTACTGGCCGCGGCCGTCGACGGCGACGGTGTGGTAGCCGCGGGCGGTGAGCGTCTCGTGGAGGGGGTTGAAGTCCTCCTTGCTGCCGGTGAAGCCGGGGAGGAGGAGGGCGGTGCCCTTCGGGGAGGTGCCGGCCGCCGCGGGGGCGTCTACCGCTGCGAAGTCTCCGCGGGAGGTGCGGAGGGTGATCGCGTGGGCGCCGGGGGGTGGGGTGAAGGTCGGGGGGCGGCTCATGGGGTGAGGTTATCCGGCGAGGGTGTCGGGGAGGTGTCGGGGCCGGGGGTGCCTGGTCGCGGGTGGTGCGTGGGGGGTCGGGGTCGGGGCGGTACGGCGAACCCGCCGCCGTCGGTCCCGCTGTTGGTCGGGAGGCGGGCGAGCCCGTCTGGCGTCGTACGCGGCGGGTTGCGCCGCACCGCCCCGACCCACTCCCGTGCGTACGCGGCTGGCGGCCGGTGGGTTCGACCGCTGGTCTGCTCGCGTGTGTGGTGGCCGCGGGCCCCTGACCCGTTCCCGTGCGTGCGCGGCTGGCGGTTGGTGGGTCCGCTGATGGTCCGTTCCGGTGTTTGGGTGGCCGTGGGTTCCTCGACTCGCTCGGGTGCGTGCGCGGCTGTTGGCCGGTGGGCTCGCCGCTGGTCCGTCCCCGTGTGTGGGTGGTCGCGGGTTCCTCGACTCGCTCGGGTGCGTGCGCGGCTGCCGGTCGGTGGGCCCGCCGCTGGTCCGTCCCCGTGTGTGGGCGGCCGTGGCTCCCCGGCTCGCTCGACGTGAGTACGCGGCTAGCGGTTGTGGGGCCGCCGCTGGTCCGCTCCCGTGGGGGGCGCGGGGCGGTGGTTCGGGCTCGACTGGCTTGCGTTGTCTTGGCTGGAATGGCGACGGCCCGGGCCACGTGAAGTGGGCCGGGCCGTCGGTGTGGAGAGGGTCAGCTCTCCGTGGGCTCCGCTGTGGCTGCTGCCTTGCGGGTGCGGCGGGCTCGAGGCTTGGCCTCGGGCTCCGTCGTGGCCTGGGCCGGGATCTCGGCGGCGGCCGCGGTCTTGCGGGTGCGGCGCGGCTTGGTCTCGGTGGCCTGGGTGGTGTCGGCCGTGGGCTCCGTCGCTGCCGTCGCCTTGCGGGTGCGGGTGCGCGGCTTGGCCTCCGTGCCCTCGGCCGTGTCGACCGCGGCCTTGGCTGCCGTCGTCGTTGCCTTGCGGGTACGGGTGCGGGGCTTGGCCTCGGTCGTTTCCGGCGCGGCGGCCTCGGGGGCCGTGGTCGTCGCCTTGCGGGTGCGGCGGCTCGGCTTGGCTTCCGCTGCCTCCGCCGTGTCGGTGGCGGCCTCGGCGGCTGCCGTCGACTTGCGCGTGCGCGCCTTCGGGGCCGTGGCTTCCGCCGTGTCGACCGCCGTCTCCGCCGCCGTCGCCTTGCGGGTACGGCGGGCTCGGGGCTTGGCCTCGGGCTCCTCCGCGATCTGGGCCGGGATCTCGGCGGCTGCGGCCGCGGTCTTGCGGGTGCGGGTGCGCGGCTTCGCCTCCGTGGCCTCGGCCGTGTCGACCGCGGCCTCCGCGGCTGCCGTTGCCTTGCGGGTGCGGGTCCGGGGCTTGGCCTCCGTGCCCTCGGCCGTGTCGGCCGCTGCCTCGGGGGCCGTGGTCGTCGCCTTGCGGGTACGGGTGCGCGGCTGGGGCTCGGACGCCGTGGCCTCCGTCGCCGTAACCGCCTCGGCCGTCTTGCGGGTGCGGCGGCGCGGCTTGGCCTCCGTCGCCTCCGCCGTGTCAACTGCCGTCTCGGCGGCGGCCGTTGCCTTGCGGGTCCGGGTGCGGGGCTTTGCCTCGGTGGCCTCGGCCGTGTCGACCGCGGTGGTTGCTGCCGTGCGGGTGCGCGGCTTGGCCTCCGGTGCCTCGGCCGCTTCCGTGGCGGTCTCCGTCGCTGCCGTCGTCTTGCGGGTACGGCGGCGCGGTGTCGGCTCCGGCGCGGCCGGGGTGGGCTCCGTGGTTCCCTCGGCCGTGTCGACCGCGGTTTCCGCCGTGGTCGTCGCCTTGCGGGTGCGGCGGCGCGGGGTGGCCGGGGTTTCCGGGGCGTCCAGGGCCGGGCCCTCCGCCGTGGCTACGGCGGACTCCGCGGGCTCGGTCGTCGTCGTTGCCGTGGTCGGCAGCTGGTCCGAGGACGCGCCGGCGCGGGTGCGGCGGCGGCGACGCGGGGTCCGGGTGGCCGTGGCCTCCTCGGCGGCGGTCGACGTCTCCTGCGTGGCTTCCGGAGCGGCGGTGCCGTCCAGCGGGGTTCCGTTGCGCGTACGGCGGCGGCGACGCGGGGTGCGCGCCGGGCGCTCGCGGTCCGAAGTGCGGTCATCGGCGCGGCCGTTGCGGTCGCCCCGGCCACCGCGACCGCGTCCACCGCGGCCGCCGGTCTCGCCCAGGTCTTCCAGCTCCTCCGCGTCGAGGCCCGCACGGGTGCGCTCGGCACGCGGCAGGACACCCTTGGTGCCCGCGGGGATGCTCAGCTCCTCGAAGAGGTGCGGGGAGGTGGAGTACGTCTCCGGCGGATCGTTGAAGGACAGCTCCAGCGCCTTGTTGATCAGCTGCCAGCGCGGGATGTCGTCCCAGTCGACGAGGGTGATCGCGATGCCCTTGGCGCCCGCGCGGCCGGTGCGGCCGATGCGGTGCAGGTACGTCTTCTCGTCCTCGGGGGACTGGTAGTTGATGACGTGGGTGACGCCCTCGACGTCGATGCCGCGGGCGGCGACGTCGGTGCAGACGAGGACGTCGACCTTGCCGTTGCGGAACGCGCGCAGGGCCTGCTCGCGGGCGCCCTGGCCGAGGTCGCCGTGGACCGCGCCGGCCGCGAAGCCGCGCTGCTTGAGCTGGTCGGCGAGGTCGGCCGCGGTGCGCTTGGTGCGGCAGAAGACCATGGCCAGTCCCCGGCCGTCGGCCTGCAGTATGCGTGCGACGAGTTCGGGCTTGTCCATGTTGTGCGCGCGGTACACGTGCTGGGAGGTGTTCGCGACCGTCGCGCCCTCGTCGTCCGGCGCGGTGGCGCGGATGTGCGTGGGCTGCGACATGTAGCGGCGCGCGAGGCCGATGACCGCGCCCGGCATGGTCGCCGAGAACAGCATGGTCTGGCGCTTGGCCGGGAGCATGTCGATGATCTTCTCGACGTCGGGCAGGAAGCCCAGGTCGAGCATCTCGTCGGCCTCGTCGAGGACGAGCGACTTGATGTGCTTGAGGTTGAGCTTCTTCTGGCCGGCGAGGTCGAGGAGCCGGCCCGGGGTGCCGACGACCACGTCGACGCCCTTCTTGAGGGCCTCGACCTGGGGCTCGTAGGCGCGGCCGCCGTAGATCGCCGTCACGCGGACGTTGCGGACCTTGCCGGCGGTGAGGAGGTCGTTGGTGACCTGGGTGCAGAGCTCGCGCGTGGGGACGACGACGAGCGCCTGCGGGGTGTCGGTGAGGTCCTCGGGCTTCGCGCGGCCGGCCTCGACGTCGGCGGGGACGGTGACGCGCTCGAGGAGCGGGAGGCCGAAGCCCAGCGTCTTGCCGGTGCCGGTCTTGGCCTGTCCGATGACGTCCGTGCCGGAGAGGGCGACGGGGAGGGTCATCTCCTGGATGGGGAAGGGGGTGATGATGCCGACGGCCTCAAGGGCCTCGGCGGTCTCGGGAAGGATTCCGAGATCTCTGAACGTCGTAGTCAGGGTGCTGCCTCTTCTGTGTGCGCGGTGCGAGGCGAGCGCGGGGGTCGTTGACGGACCGTGCCGGGGACGTCGGCTGCCTTACGGGCTTGCTGCCGTAACGCACGGGACCACTGCCGACGCTCTAGCGCTCGTACCGCTGAGGGTGTCTCTCCGGTCGTCGTACGCGATGTGCCGTGCGACCTCGGAGAGCTGTCGGGTCGGAGCCGATCGGGCCACCGACCGGGCATCCTCAAACGTGCGGCCCGTCGTGTACGGCGTCCGCAGAGGCTTCTCTGCGACGTACGTACTCAGCAGGCGCATTACCACCATACCCCGGAATCCTGCACATGCGATGGCCGATTTGGTCACGTAGTCGTCGTCACACTGATTGACCAGGGCCTTCCCCCGCCCGGCAGGCGGGCTATTGTGCGCTTCATGACGACCTCTGACAAGCCTGACAACGCCTCCGAAGCCCCCCAGGAACACACCGGAGTCGCCGCCCAGGACTGGGCGAAGGCCTCCGCCGACCCGCAGTACCGTGCCGCGGTCGTCGACCTCCTCGGCGCGCTCGCCTACGGCGAACTCGCGGCGTTCGAGCGGCTCGCGGAGGACGCCAAGCTGGCGCCGACCCTGGCGGACAAGGCGGAGCTGGCGAAGATGGCGTCGGCCGAGTTCCACCACTTCGAGCGGCTGCGCGACCGCCTGACGGAGATCGGCGAGGAGCCCACCCACGCGATGGAGCCGTTCGTCGCCGCCCTGGACGGCTTCCACCGTCAGACGGCGCCCTCGGACTGGCTGGAGGGACTCGTCAAGGCGTACGTCGGTGACTCGATCGCCAGCGACTTCTACCGGGAGGTGGCCGCGCGGCTCGACTCCGACTCGCGCGAGCTGGTGCTCGCGGTGCTGGACGACACCGGGCACGCCGGTTTCGCCGTGGAGAAGGTGCGGGCGGCCATCGACGCCGACCCGCGCGTGGGCGGGCGGCTCGCGCTGTGGGCCCGGCGGCTGATGGGGGAGGCGTTGTCGCAGTCGCAGAGGGTTGTCGCCGACCGGGACGCCCTGTCGACGATGCTCGTGGGCGGGGTCGACGACGGGTTCGATCTCGCCGAGGTGGGGCGGATGTTCTCCCGGATCACCGAGGCGCACACCAAGCGGATGGCCGCGCTGGGGCTGGCCGCCTAGGGGTCCGCCTAGGGGTCGGGCCCGTCGTCCTCTACGCCGGGGCCGACCGGCGGAGTCTTCCTGCCGGGCGCAGCAGCAGGGAGAGGGAGGCCGCCGAGACGGCCGCCGCTCCCAGGAGGATGAAGACCACGTAGCCGGGGTCCAGCGCGCTGTGGGTGATGAAGGCGCCGAAGAGGGCTCCGGCGACGCCCGTCGCGAGCACCAGGGAACGGGCCGGGAGGCGGTGCGAGAAGCGGCGCTTCGCCGCCCATGCCAGCACCAGACCGAGCAGAGCGGAGCCGAGCGCTTCGAACAACATCATGGGGTCCCTCCCACACGGCCACACTGCGCATCACGGTCGTAGCCCGTCATACCCGTGACCTGCGGAATGCAATCCTCCTCTGTGCGCTCCTTGTGCTCCATATGTGGAGGAAAAAAATCTTGTGGGGAGGGCGGGGGGAGAGTACGAGAGGGGCCCGGCGACCACTGGTCGCCGGGGCCGACCCCAGAAGCTGACAAAATAAAACCCGCAAGAACACCAACCCCGGGGGCGCCCGCCACCGCCCCATAGATCAAGAGGGGAGA
>NZ_JBEYUY010000037.1:0-90553 GCF_040643775.1 Streptomyces sp. NPDC047081
ACGCAGCACCCGCTACCGAAGACACCCGCTGGCTCACCGACGACGAGCAGCGCATCTGGCGTTCCTACGTGCACGCCAGCACCCCCGTACGGCGGGCCGGGTGGCGCGCTGCCGGCGCAGCAGCCGGGTGAGCACACAGGTGGCCCGCACCAGGTGCGGCAGCAGCCGGCGCAGGGTGGCGCGGTCCCGGGCGGACAGCGCGGAGACGGTCGCGGCGCCGATCATCGCCTCGGCCTCGGCCTCGGTCTGGGCCTGCGCGGCGACGGCGGCCATCATCTCGGCCATCGCCTCCTGCTGGGTCAGCGGCCGGGTCGACTCCTCCTCGGCCTCCGCCTCGAACTCCTCCTCGCCCTCCTCCTCGTAGAGGTACTCCTCCTCGAACTCGCCCTCGCCCAGCGCACGGGCGGCGGCGCTCCCGAGGGCCCCGCCGAGCGGCCCGCCGATCGCGGTGCCGACCATCGGCGCGGCGACGCGGGCGACCCGGCGCAGGATCGGGGCGGCGCGGCGGACGAAGGCGCGGATACGGCGGAAGAAGGCCTCGTCCTCGAACTCGCCCTCGTACTCACCTTCCCATTCGCCCTCGTACTCCCCCTCGAACTCGCCCTCACCCTCGCCCAGGAGCCCCCCGAGCGCGCCGGCGATCCGGCCGAGGAACTCCTCGCCCTCCTCTTCGCCCTCTTCCTCGTAGAGGTACTCCTCCTCACCAGCGCCCTCGAACTCGCTCTCCAGGGCGGCTTCGTCCTCGTACTCCAGCTCGGCCTGGCGCATCTGCATCGCCGCCTCTCGTCACGCGGTCGGACAACTCACCTTTGTCACCCTTGAGTTGGACCACCAGTCGCACATCCTGCGGTCGGCCGTACCGGTCGCGTTCGGATGAGCGTCCCTCGGACGTGCTACACGCAAATGGGGCACAGCCGGGGCGCACACGCTGTTAAAGTGCGCTGCATGCCGAGGGGTGTGGAACCGGGTGAGGTTCCGGCCCGCTGAAGGCAAGGGGGCCGGCGATGAAGGACGGGGCAGGTACCGGACTACTGGCCAGGGAGGACACCGGTGCCGAAGTGGAGGCGCTGGCGCTGGAGTTGATCGCGAAGCTCGCGTCGGCCGGCGGGCATGTGCTGCTGGATCTGGAGATGGACGGGGTGCGCTGCCTGGTCCTGCGCGGCGACCGTGCGGGGCCGGTCTCCTTACTGAGCCCGCGCGAGCTGGAGATCGCCCGCATGGTCGCCTGCGGCCATCCCAACAAGACGATCGCCTCGGTGCTGGAGATCAGCACCTGGACGGTGGCGTCCCATCTGCGCCGTATCTTCGTGAAGCTCGACGTGACGTCCCGGGCGGCGATGGTCAGCCGGCTGACGTCGGGGGATCATCAACTGGGCCCTGATCCGGTCGAGCTGACGCCAGCTCAGCTGATGCCCGAGGGGTAGCGCGATGGTTTCCCGATGGGACCGTCGGCCCCAGGCGGACGCCGCGGACTGGCTGGAGATCTACGGTGAGAGCGACCCCGTGTCCGTCCCGCTGGTCAGTCTGTTCTCCACCGACCCCGCGGCCTCGCAGGAGTTCACCGCCTATCTCTATGTCTGGACGCTCGGGTACACGGGGGACGTGCCCGACAGGGCCGAGGTCCGGCTGCTGTTCCCGGCGGTCGACCGGTGGCGGGTGAAGGACGTCCAGGCGCTGGTGTACCACCTGCCCCCGGTGCAGGAGGAACGGGAATGGCGTACGGCTCTGGCCGAGGACGTGAACGCGCTCGCTCCCGCGGTGGGGCTGGTCGGTGAGATAGCGGCCAACGTGACCCCACTGCCCGGTCTCAGCGCGGCCTCGGCGGCGATCGCCCATCTCAAGCTGCGCAGCGCGCCGCAGGTCGGCAGGGACGCCTGGTTCGTGCGCAGGATCCACCAAACCGTGGACGGGGCGCCGTACTACGGAGTCGAGTGGACGCTCCCCGGCAAGCTCCTCCAGCAGGTCGGCACCCGGGTCACCGGGGCGTTGCTCGTGCAGTTCTTCACCGCCGCGCCCGTCCGTGGCGGCGGCCGGGCTGGTGGTGCGCTGCTGTGCCACGCCAGGCTGACGGCCGAGCGCGGGACCTTCGAGCTGCCGGCCGGTTCCTGGGACGACGGCGCCACGGTCGACGCCTTCGTCATGCTGCCGCTGAGCGTGACCGCGCAGGGCCCGGACAAGTAGCCGCCCGCGGCCTCCCGCCCTCAGGGCGCCAGGATGTCCAGCTCCTGCAGCGCCCCCACCGTGATCTCGCGGGTCAGTTCCTCCGCGCGGATCGCGTCGCCCTCGCGGACCGCCTCCGCCACCTGGACGTGAAGAGTGACGGCCGCCGGGTCGGGGTCCTCGAACATGACCTCGTGGTGGGTGCGGCCCGCCAGGACCTCCGCGACGACGTCGCCGAGGCGGGCGAACATCTCGTTGCCGGACGCGGTGAGGATCACCCGGTGGAAGGCCATGTCGTGGACGAGGTAGCCCTCCAGCTGGTGGCCGCGTGAGTTGGCCACCATGCCGAGCGCGCACTCGGTGAGCTCGGCGCACTGCTCGGCGGTGGCGTGCTTCGCCGCCAGGCCCGCCGCGACCGGCTCGATCGCCGAGCGCAGCACGGTCAGCGAGCGCAGCTGGTGGGGGCGGTCGGCGCCCTCCAGGCGCCAGCGGATGACCTGCGGGTCGTAGACGTTCCACGCCGCCTTCGGCTGCACCGTCACACCCACGCGCCGGCGGGACTCGACCAGGTGCATGGATTCGAGGACCCGGACCGCCTCCCGCATCACCGAGCGTGACACGTCGAAACGCTGGGCCAGTTCGTCCGTGCGCAGAACGCTGCCCGGCGGGTACTCGCCCGCGGTGATCGCGGGGCCGAGGGTGTCCAGTACATGGCCGTGCAGCCCCCGGCCCGGTGTGCTCATGCACTCAGAGTACGTGGCGCATCACAGCCGTAAAAAGTCAGACTTATTTGTCGCAGGGTCTTGAATTAGTCGTACCTAATCGGTTTCAGTTGCGTCGACGCCCGATGGCGTCCAGATGTCGAAGAGGACAGCGAGGCAAGCGATGAGCACCCCCCACGTCGTCGTGGTCATGGGCGTCGCCGGCACCGGCAAGACCACCATCGGTCCGCTGCTGGCCGCCCGGCTCGGCGTTCCCTACGCCGAGGGCGACGACTTCCACCCGCAGGCCAACATCTCCAAGATGTCGGCCGGCGTGCCGCTCGACGACGACGACCGGTGGCCGTGGCTGGACGCCATCGGCTCCTGGGCGCACGGCCGGGCGGGGCTCGGCGGGGTGGTCAGCAGCTCGGCGCTGAAGCGGTCGTACCGCGACCGGCTGCGCGCCGCCGCCCCGGGTGTCGTCTTCGTGCATCTGACGGGCGACCGCGCCCTGATCGAGGACCGGATGTCACATCGTCAGGGCCACTTCATGCCGACGGCGCTGCTCGACTCGCAGTTCGCCACGCTCCAGCCGCTCCAGCCGGACGAGGCGGGCGTCGCGGTGGACGTCACCGGCAGCCCCGAGGAGATCACCGAACGGGCCGTGCAGGCGCTGAGCGCCCTCCCCCACCCGGCCCGGTAGCACCCGCACCACCTCCCCCATCCCCGTACCTGCAAGGGAACAACCGTGACCAGACTCAGCGTCGAGATGCTGGCAGCGGACACCGTCGAGCCAATCACCTCGGCGGGCCACGCACAGCTGGGCATCGCCGTCCTGGCGGGCATCGCCGTCATCGTCGTGCTCATCACGCAGTTCAAGCTGCACGCCTTCCTGTCGCTGACCATCGGGTCACTGGCACTGGGCGCGATCGCCGGGGCGCCCCTCGACAAGGTGATCACCAGCTTCACCACCGGCCTCGGCACCACCGTCGCCGGCGTCGGCGTGCTGATCGCGCTCGGCGCGATCCTCGGCAAGATGCTCGCCGACTCCGGCGGCGCCGACCAGATCGTCGACACGATCCTCGCGAAGGCGGGCGGCCGGTCCATGCCGTGGGCGATGGTGCTGATCGCCTCCGTCATCGGTCTGCCGCTGTTCTTCGAGGTCGGCGTCGTACTGCTGATCCCGGTCGTGCTGATGGTGGCCAAGCGCGGCAACTACTCCCTGATGCGCATCGGCATCCCGGCCCTGGCCGGCCTCTCCGTGATGCACGGCCTGGTCCCGCCGCACCCCGGTCCGCTGGTCGCGATCGACGCGGTCAAGGCCAACCTCGGTGTGACCCTGGCCCTCGGCGTCCTGGTCGCCATCCCGACGGTGATCATCGCGGGCCCGCTGTTCTCGAAGTTCGCGGCCCGCTGGGTCGACGTCCCCGCCCCCGAGCGCATGATCCCGCAGCGCCCCTCCGAGGAGCTGGAGAATCGGCCCGGCTTCGGCGCCACCCTCGCCACGATCCTCCTCCCCGTCGTCCTGATGCTCTCCAAGGCGCTGGTCGACATCGTGATCGACGACCCGACCGACCTCACCCAGCGCGTCTTCGACGTCGTCGGCTCCCCGCTGATCGCCCTGCTCGCCGCCGTCCTGGTCGGCATCTTCACCCTGCTGCGGCCCGCCGGCTTCGGCCGCGAGCGCCTCACCCCGCTGGTCGAGAAGGGTCTCGCGCCCATCGCGGGGATCCTGCTGATCGTCGGCGCGGGCGGCGGCTTCAAGCAGACGCTGATCGACACCGGCGTCGGCCAGATGATCCTGGACATCTCCAAGGACTGGTCGATCCCGGCCCTGCTGCTTGCCTGGCTGATCGCGGTCGCGATCCGCCTCGCGACCGGCTCGGCGACGGTGGCGACGGTCTCGGCGGCCGGCCTGGTCGCCCCGCTCGCGGCCGACATGTCGACCACCCACACGGCCCTCCTCGTCCTGGCCATCGGCGCCGGCTCGCTCTTCTTCAGCCATGTGAACGACGCCGGTTTCTGGCTGGTCAAGGAGTACTTCGGCCTGAACGTCGGCCAGACCATCAAGACCTGGTCCGTCATGGAGACGATCATCTCGGTGGTCGCGGGCGGTCTGGTCCTCCTTCTCTCACTGGTCATTTAGGGGTACGAGGATGAGTCACCCTCTGTTCGACATCAGCGGCCGTACGGCCCTGGTCACCGGCTCCAGTCGCGGCATCGGCCTCGCCCTGGCCCGCGGCCTCGCGGAGGCGGGCTGCACGGTGGTCCTCAACGGACGGGACGCCGACCGCCTCACCAAGGCGGCGGCCGAGCTGCCGGGAGACATCCACACCGCCGTCTTCGACGTGACCGACGGCCCGTCCGTCGCGGCCGGCATCGCCGACGTCGAACAGCGGGTCGGCCCGCTCGACATCCTCGTCAACAACGCGGGCATGCAACTGCGCGCCCCGCTCCTGGAGTTCACCGACTCCGACTGGCACCGCATCCTGGACACCAACCTGACCAGCGCCTTCCTGGTCGGCCGGGAGGCGGCCCGCCGGATGACGGAACGCGGCCACGGAAAGATCGTCAACATCTGCTCGCTGCAGAGCGAGGTGGTCCGCCCCGGCATCGCGCCCTACGCGGCCACCAAGGGCGCGCTGAAGATGCTCACCAAGGGCATGTGCGCCGACTGGGGCCCGCACGGCGTCCAGGTCAACGGTCTCGGCCCCGGCTACATCGAGACCGAACTGACCGGGCCCCTCGTCGAGGACGAGGAGTTCAGCACCTGGGTCCGCCGCCGCACCCCGGCCGGACGCTGGGGCCGCACACAGGACCTGGTCGGCGGGGTGCTCTTCCTCGCCTCGCCCGCCGCGGACTTCGTCAGCGGGCAGATCCTGTACGTCGACGGCGGAATGACGAGCGTGCTGTGATGACCCTCGGCTGCGTGATCCATGGGCAAGGCGACCTGCGGGTCGAGGAGTTGACCGCCCCCGCACCGGGTCCCGGGCAGGCTCTCGTCGCCGTCCGGTACGGCGGAGTCTGCGGCTCCGACCTGCACTACTGGCGGCACGGCGGCGTCGGGGACTTCCGGCTCAGGGAGCCGATGGTGCTCGGCCACGAGGTGGTCGGGACGGTCGTCTCGTACGGCGCCGGTGCGTCGGGGCCGGTTCCCGGTACGGCCGTCGCGGTGCACCCCGCCACGCCCTGCGGGGTGTGTCCGGAGTGCGCCGACGGGCGGCGGAACGTCTGCCGGGACACCCGCTACCTCGGCAGCGCGGCCCGCTTCCCGCATGTCCAGGGCGGCTTCGCGGCCCAAGTGGTCGTACCCGCAGAGCAGTTGAGGGCGGTCCCGGTGGGTCTCGACCTGCGCCGCGCCGCTCTCGCCGAGCCCCTGTCCGTCGCCCTGCACGCGGTGCGGCGGGCCGGGGAGGTCGCCGGGAGGCACGTCCTCGTCACGGGCGCCGGGCCCATCGGCTGCCTGGTGGTCGCGGCGGCGCGGGCGGCCGGTGCGGCCCGGGTGACCGTGACCGACCTGCTGCCGGAGGCGCTGCGGTACGCGCGGGCCGCCGGCGCCGACACCGTCGTACGGGCCGATGATCCGGATGATGCCGGGTGGCCTTCCGAGGTGGACGTGGCCGTGGAGGCTTCCGGGGTCGCCGCCGGTCTGGACACGTGTCTGCGGCTGGTGCGGCGCGGGGGTGTGGTGGTGCAGCTCGGGATGCTGCCGCCCGGGCAGTCGCCGTTCGCCGGGAACCTGGTCGTGAGCCGGGAGATCGAACTGCGCGGGGCGTTCCGCTTCGACGCGGAGTTCGACGCGGCGCTGGACCTGCTCGCCGCCGAGCCGTCGTTCGACGCCCTGGTCAGCGCGGTGGTCCCGGTCCGGGAGGCGGAGTCGGCGTTCGCCCTTGCGGCCGATCGCGGCCGTTCCTGCAAGGTTCTGATCGATTTCCGAACCTGAATTTTCCCCAAGGATCAGCCCAAGGCGGGTTCCGTGCGGGCATCGTCGGCCCGATGATGAGGTGACCCCTGGACATGGGACCTCCAGGGGCCGACCGTGTCGGGGGGCGTCATGGCGGTTTCCCTCGGGATGCGCATCTCGGGGCTGCTCGTGGTGGGAGCGGTGGCGGTGGCCGTCGCGGCCTTCGGCGGTGACGGAAGTGACACACCGGACGGCGGGGGCGGCGGCAGCACCGTCGTGACCGCGGGCCCCTCGGACGAGGCCCAGGCCCATACGGCACCCGCGTCCCCCACTCCGCACCAGTCCCCCGCGGGCGAGGCGAGCGCCACCGTCCCGCCGGACACCCCGCCCCACAGCACCCACCGCACCACACCGACCCCGAGCGCCACTCCCACCAACAAGCCTCTCCTGACACCGAGTTGGCTCCCGCCGGGCCCGGCCTCCCCCAACAGCGACCCCACGCCCGACCCATCGAGCGTCTACGACCAGCTCCGCGACCCGGGCCAGTGCCGGGCCGCCCTCAGCTCCATCCCGCCCACCTCGGCGGACCCGGAGTGGCGGCTGCTGCGCGCCCTCGCCTCGGCCTGCCTCGCCGTGCAGGGGCAGGGCGGCAGCTGGGACACGGCGACCAGGGAGTACGCCGCCCTGACCGGGAAGGCGGACACCTGCAAGGGGCGCGCCGTCTACGCCGTACTGGGCGGACTGCTGGACTTCCACCGCCAACACCCGTCCGCCACCGTCCAGTTGAAGGCCTCCGCCGGCAGCACACCGGCGTGCTCCTACCGCATCGCCGGGGTGGACTCCGACGACGCCCAGCCGGGTGACGTGATCGACATCGACCTGCGCGGCACGTACTTCGACCACGCCGAACTGCTGCGGTTCGGGAGCGTGTCCATCGGCGGCAAGCAGGTGCCCGTGCCGCCGGTGCTCAAGTCCGAGTCGGGCGACGAACTCGTGCTGTCCGTCGTCGTACCGCCGCTGGAGGACTACTCGAAGAAGGCCGACGTGGTGGTCCGGTACGGCGCCGCCGAGGCGCGTCTGCCCGATGCCCTCACGGTCGGGGCACCCGCTGTGCAGCCGTCGCCCGATGCCTCTTCAGGGACGCCACAGGGGATGTTCTCGCTGCGCCCACTCCCGGCTCACCTTCCCGGTGCGCAGCCCGCCGCGGGCTTCCGGATCCGCTAGCGCCATCCCGATGTGCCCGGCGAGGACGATGCCGATGGTGAGGGCGAGCCAGTCGTGGACGAAGGTCGCGCTGGTGCGCCACATGATCGGGGTGAGGTGGGTGAACCACATGATCAGGCCCGTGCCGAGCATCACCAGCGAGGCGCCGGCGATCCAGGCGGCGTAGATCTTCTGCCCGGCGTTGAACTTCGCCGCCGGCCGCTGCGACCGCCGCTTGTCGCGGCGCAGGGCGGCACGCAGCCAGACCTTGTCGTGCGGGCCGAAGCGGTTGAGGTGGCCCAGGTCGGCGCGGAAGGCGCGGGAGACCAGGCCCGCGAGGACGGGCACCGGCAGGGCGAGCCCGGCGCACTCGTGGATGCGGACCACCAGCTCGCGGCGGCCGACGAGTTCGGCGAGCTCGGGGACGTACAGGAAGGCGGCCGTCACGACGCAGACGCCCATCAGCGCGGCCGTCGTGCGGTGGACCCACTTCTGCGCGGGACCGAAGCGGCGGACCTCGGTGGCGGGCGGGGTGTGTGCCTCAGCTCGTAGGGTCATCGTCCCGCCCGTTCGACCTGCCGACCCAGGCGTCGACGTCGTAGCCCAGATGCTCCCAGTAGCCCGGCTCGACGTCCTCGGTGACGTGGATGCCGGAGAGCCACTTGGCGGACTTGTAGAAGTACATGGGCGCCACGTAGAGGCGGACCGGGCCGCCGTGGGCGTGGCCGATGTCCTTGTTCTGCATGCGCAGCGCGACCAGGATGTCGGAGCGGCGGGCCTGGTCGAGGGTGAGGCTCTCGGTGTACGTGCCGTCGAAGCAGGTGAAGCGGACCGCCCCGGCCTTGGCGCGCACTCCCGCGGCGTCCAGCAGCCGGGACAGCCGCACCCCCTCGAACGGCGTGTCCGGGACCCGCCAGCCGGTGACGCACTGGACGTCCTTGACCAGTCTGGTCTGCGGCAGGGCGCGCAGGTCGTCGAGCGTGTAGGTCTTCGGACGGTCGACCAGGCCGTCGACGGTGAGGCGGTAGTTCGTGGCGTTCTTGTGCGGTACGGAGGAGGCCACCGAGTAGTAGCGGAAGCCGCCGCCGTTCGGGAGCAGGCCCGTCAGGCCGGTCGGGTCCTTGTCGGCCGCGGCGCCGAGGAAGCCCTCCAGGGCGCGCTGCAGGCTGGGCGCGGCGACCACGCCGAGGGCGCCCAGGCCGATGGTGCCGAGCAGGACCCGGCGGCCGACCGGAGTGCCTCGTTCCGGCGGCTGGGGCGCGCCCGGCTCCTCGGGTTGTTCGGAGTTCACGTATCCCATTCGAACACCCGCGACCCCGGCGGGACCAGGAATCGCGGATGCTCGTCAGGGTTCCGTAATCACTTCTTACGGCGTTCTCAGACAGCCCGGCGTACCAGACCCTGGTGTTACGACGCCTCCTGTGCCGCCTTGTCCAGCTGGAACGCCTCGTTGCCGAGGCCGATGCGGGCGTGCCGCTCGGGTGCGCGGGAGCGCAGGAGCAGGCCCTGGACGAGGCCGACGACCAGGGCGAGGAGGACGGTGCCGGGCAGCACCCAGCTCAGGGCCGAGTCGGGGCCGGCGCCGACCAGGACGTCGAAGTCCTTGACGGTGTAGCACGCGATCACCAGGAGGGCGACGGCGGCGAGCGCGGAGGTGCCGAGGCGCCAGGCCTGGGCGCCCAGGGCCCCGCGACGGCCGAAGAAGACGATCACCGACACGGAGGCGGCCGCCATCAGCAGGATCACGCCGAGCGCGCCGATGTTGCCGAACCAGGTGAACAGCTGCAGCACGGGCGCGGTGGGGTCGCCGGTGGGCTTGTCGTCGGCGATCGCGAAGACGATCACGATCACCGCGGCGACGGCCGTCTGCAGCAGGGAGCCGCTGCCGGGGGCACCGCTGGAGCCGCTGGTACGGCCGAAGGCGCTCGGCAGCAGGCCCTCGCGGCCCATGGCGAAGGTGTAGCGGGCGACGACGTTGTGGAAGCTGAGCAGGGCCGCGAACATGCCGGTCACGAAGAGGATGTGCAGGACGTCCGTGAAGGTGGAGCCGAGCCGGGCGTCGGTCAGCGTGAAGAGCATCCCGGCGCTCTCCTTCCGGGCCACGCCGACCACCTTGGAGGGGCCGGCGGCGACGGTCAGGGCCCAGCTGCTGACGGCGAAGAAGACGGCGACGCCCGCGACGGCGAGGAACATCACGCGCGGCACCAGGATGTGCGGCCGGCTGGTCTCCTCCGCGTACACCGGCGCCTACTCGAAGCCGAGGAAGGCCGCGATGCAGAAGCACAGCGCGGTGCCGACGCCCGCGCCGCTGAGCGCGTCCGGGTTGAAGGCGTGCAGCGACAGGCCCTCACTCGCCGGGTCGCCGATCGCCGCGAAGTCGAAGATCACCACCATGATCACCTCGATCACCAGCAGCACGCCGAGCACCCGCGCGTTGATGTCGATCTTCAGCCAGCCCAGCGTGCCGACGACCGCGAGGGCCACGAGGGCGGGTATCCACCAGGCCACCTGCGCGTCGGCGTACTTGGCGATCAGCCCGGAGACCTCGAAGCCGAAGATGCCGTAGATGCCGATCTGGAGAGCGTTGTACGCGACCAGCGCGACGAGCGCGGCGCCCGCGCCCGCGGTGCCGCCGAGGCCCCGGGAGATGTACGCGTAGAAGGCGCCGGCGTTGTGCACGTGCCGGCTCATCTCGGCGTAGCCGACGCCGAAGAGGACCAGCACCACGCCGAGGACGACGAAGAGGAGCGGCTGGCCGACGATCCCCATCACCGCGAATGTGGTGGGCATGACACCCGCGACCACCATGAGCGGGGCGGTCGCTGCGAGCACGGAGAGCAGCAGGCCCCCGGTGCCGAGGCGGTCGGCACGCAGCGCGCGTTCTTGCCCCTTGAACGTACTGATCCCGGCGGCGGATCTGCTCGCGCTGGGGTTGCCCGTGGTCATCGCAGGACCATCCTTCTGTCGACGTCGGTCTTTCACGCCGTGCCGAGCGCGGCGGCCCGCGCGACACGGAAGGCGGGGTACGGATCCCGGTCCGGGTACGACCAGGGGGCGGCGGTGGGGTGCTCGCCGATCCGGTGGAAGAGGGCCGCGGCCTCGGCGCCCCGGCCCTCGCAGACCTTCGCGTGGGCGAGGTAGTTGAGGTCGACCAGACGGCGCGGGTGCCCCTCGTGCTCCCACTCCAGCCACCAGTCGAAGGCGGCCTTCATCACCTGCCGGGCCCGGCGTCCGGTCCAGTGGCCGGAGGCGGCGGGGTCTGCGGGCTCGTGTCCGGCGGTGGCCAGCACGCGGTAGCGCTCGGCGTGCGCGATCACCGGGAGGACGGCGAGCGGGGAGTCGGCGGGGGCCTGTTCGGCGGCCCAGTTGGCGAAG
Source organism: Streptomyces sp. NPDC047081 (assembly GCF_040643775.1). NCBI lineage: Bacteria > Bacillati > Actinomycetota > Actinomycetes > Kitasatosporales > Streptomycetaceae > Streptomyces > Streptomyces sp. NPDC047081. Next base: position 11,344 of record NZ_JBEYUY010000037.1, read on the forward strand.
TCGTAGACCTCGTGCAGCGGGTCGGGGCCGGCGCCGGGGTGCTGCTCGGCGAGGCGGGCGACCATCAGATGGTGGGCGTGGTGGTGGTCGGCGTACCGGACCCGGATCTCCCCGAAGAGCCGCTCGGTCTCGCCCCACGCGCGCTCCAGCAGGAGCAGGCCGAGCCAGGGCGTCGGGTCGTCGGGCCGCAGCGCCGCGGCGTCCCGGCAGGCCTCGCGGGCCCGGTCCGGCTTCTCCTTGCCCTGCAGTGCCCGCTCGACCAGGGCCAGCGCGAGCAGTAAGGAGGCGTCGCCGGAGTCGGGCTCGGCGACCAGCCAGTCCCGGGCCCAGGCGGCGCTGTGCCGCTCCCGCGCGAGGACGACGGCCCGGTGTCCCCGGCGGTCCCAGTCGTCGCCCGTGTGCACGAGCAGCGAGCGCGCGACCTGCCACCGGCCCTGCGCCAAGGCGGCCCGGGCGGCGATGAGTTCGGCGTCGTCCAGAGCCGTGTCGAGGGCCAGGGCCGCTCGCTTGCGGGCCCGGCCCAGGGGTGGCGGGGGAGGTGACACCGCGGGACTTCCTCACGCGACGCGCCTCGGCGTCATGGTTTCGGATTGCCGTCGTCTGATCACGCACAGCAAACCCGCAGCCAATGGTTCAAGTCAAGGGTCGTAGGGTTGTTACACGCGTCAACTCCCCTTACGGATGGGGTAGTTGTATTCCGGACAACCACCGTCACCCGGCCGTCGGACACCGGACGTGTGGCGTACGCCATGGCGCGCTCCGCCCGGGCCCCTCACCATGGCGGGACGGCCGCGCCACCGCCCCAGACCGTCCCCGATCGCCGGGCACCGTGACCGGTTCGACTGCCCGGATCCGGGCACTCCCAGGGGCAAGCCGGGCTCTGGGACGCTACAGTCACCCACTACGCACCCCGTGGCCCGGCCTATCCGATCGAGGTACGCAGCGTGTCCGTTCTGGTTCTCGTTCTCGCCGTGAGCGCTGCCTGCTGCCTGGGCTTCGGCTTCGTGCTCCAGCAGAACGCGGCCCAGCACGCACCCCTGGGCGACTTCCTCTCGCCCCGGCTGCTGCTCGACCTGATGCGGGTGCCGCGCTGGCTGGGCGGCATCGGTCTGATGGTGGTCGGCATGGTCCTCGGCGCCGTCGCGCTGAGCCAGGGCGAGGTCTCCCTCGTCGAGCCGCTGCTCGCCACGAACCTCCTCTTCGCGCTCGCCCTCTCCCGCCGGCAGACACGGCAGCCGCTCGGCCGCCAGGGCTGGACCGGCCTCCTGCTGCTCGCGGGCGGCGTCACGGCCTTCATCGTCGCGGGCGAGCCGCGCGGCGGCAGCGCGGTCACCGACCCGTTCCGGCACTGGCTGATCATCGGCGCGATGCTGGGCCTCGCCCTCCTGCTCACGACGTACGCGAAGCGCTCCCGGCTGAGCTCCGGCCCGGTCCTGCTCGCCCTGGCCGCCGGTGTCCTCTACGGCCTCCAGGACGCCCTCACCCGGGTCAGCGGCCAGCGCTTCTCCGAGGGCGGCCTGATGGAGCTGCTGACCGGCTGGCAGCCGTACGCCGTGCTGGCGCTCGGTGTCACCGGCCTGGTCCTGGTCCAGAGCGCCTTCGAGACGGCGCCCCTGCGCATGTCCCTGCCCGCCCTCACCGCGGCCCAGCCGCTCGCGGGCATCGTCTGCGGCGTCGGCTTCCTGGGCGACCGGCTGCGCACCGACACCGGCGCCCTTGCCTGGGAGGCGGTCGGGCTCGCGGCGATCGTCGGCGGCATCGTCCTGCTGGGCCTGCACCCGTGCATGCCGACGGGAGCGGCCAAGCCGGAGCGGGTCAGGGACCTCCAGCCGAACTGACGCCGGACGCCTCCTCCGCCGTACTGCTTGGATGGCGGTATGACGACTCCAGCTGACGAGATCCTCGACATCGTCGACGAGCACGACCGGGTCATCGGCCGGTCACCGCGCGGCGAGGCCTACGCGAAGGGCCTGCGCCACCGCTGCGCCTTCATCCAGGCCAGGGACGCCGAGGGCCGCCTGTTCGTCCACCGCCGCACCCCGACCAAGCTGGTCTTTCCCTCCCTCTACGACATGTTCGTCGGCGGAGTGGTCGGCGCGGGCGAGTCCTACGACGAGGCCGCCCTGCGCGAGGCCGAGGAGGAACTGGGCGTCACCGGACTGCCGGCCCCGCGCTTCCTCTTCAAGTTCCTGTACGAGAACGGAACCGGCCAGAGCTGGTGGTCGGCGGTGTACGAGGTCCGCTGCGAGCTCCCGGTCCGGCCGCAGGCCGAGGAGGTGGCCTGGTACGACTTCCTGCCCGAGGCGGAGGTCGAGCGGCGGCTGGGTGAGTGGGAGTGGGTGCCGGACGGGCTGGCCGCGTACGAGCGCCTGAAGGAGCACCGCCGGGCTGCGACGGCGGAATGAGGCCGGGGGATGCCGGGGGTGCCCGGAGATGCCGGGGGATAAAGTCCAGCCCGTGATCGAATTCGCACGGAACGTCCGCCTCTGGTTCGAGCCCCAGGAGATCCGCGAGGAGGGCGACACCCCCGACTACCGCTTCTCCCTGGCCAACGAGCGCACCTTCCTGGCCTGGCTGCGCACGGCGATGGCGCTGATCGGCGGCGGCTTCGCGGTGGACCAGTTCCTGCCGGACCTGCGCTGGGCGTGGCGCGTGGGCCTGGCCCTGGCCCTGCTCGGCGCCGGCGTCCTGTGCTCCCTGCGCGCGGTCAACCACTGGATGCGCTGCGAGCGGGCCATGCGCCGCGGCGAGGACCTGCCGGTGTCCCGCTTCCCGGCGCTCCTGAGCCTGGTCGTGGCCGTGGTGGCGGTGGCGATGGTGGTCGTGGTGCTGGTGGGGTGGGAGGGATGAGGACGGCAGCGGCCGAGGAACGGGACCCCGGCCTCCAGCCGGAACGGACCCGCCTGGCCTGGCGCCGGACGACCCTGGCGGCGACGGTGGTGGCGGTACTGGCCATGAAGACGGCCCTGCACGGAGGCGCGTCGGCGGTGGGCGTGGTGACCTGCGCCTTGGCCTGCGGCCTCTGGCTGACGTTCCTCTACCTGGCCCACCGCCGCATCCGCGGCCTGTCGACGGCCCCCGTCCCCCACGCCTTGACTCCGCTCCACGCAACGGCGGCAATTCTGTGCACGGTGGCGATGGCGGGGTGTGGAGCAGCGCTGGTGTTCTAGACGGCAGACAACAGAACACCTCGCAACCGGAATGCTCCGGATGCCCGGAAATGCCCCACCTCCGTGGCAGCCTGTCCCCATGACCACCCTCCACCAGGAACACACCACCCACGACCACACCCACGGCCCCGACTGCGGCCACACCCCCGTCCCCCACGGCGACCACGTCGACTACGCCCACGGCGGCCACCTGCACCGCGAGCACGGCGGTCACTGGGACGAGTGCGAGCCCGAAGGCCATGTCGCGCACGCGGGCCACGACCACCGCCACGGCGAGGACTGCGGTCACGAGAGCGTGCTGCACGGCGACCACGTCGACTACCTCCACGACGGCCACCGCCACGCCTCCCACGAGGGCCACTGGGACGACCACTGACCCGTCCGGAATCCACCCACCGACAGCTCCCCGCCGCACCCGGCGGGGAGCTGTCGGCCTATGGTGGCCCCGATCACTTTGGGTTCCCGCACTGGACGACATACCGACCAGTCGGCATGATGGGACGCGTCCCGTCCACGCGCCCGCGAAGGAGCACCGATGAGCCCCGACCACCCGCCAGGCCTCGATCTCGACCGGCTGCAGGGCCTGCTCGACCGCGAGCGCCCCGGCCTGGTGCAGGGCCCGCTGTCCGGCCGGCTGATCGAGGGCGGACGGTCGAACCTCACGTACGCGGTCTCGGACGGCACCTCGAAGTGGGTCGTACGACGCCCTCCGCTCGGCCATGTCCTGGCCACCGCGCACGACATGAAGCGCGAGCACCGGGTGATCAGCGCGCTGCACGCGACGGACGTGCCGGTGCCTCGCCCGGTACTGCTGTGCGAGAACCCCGAGAACGAGGCGGTGCCCGGATCGCCGTTCTACGTCATGGAGTTCGTCGCCGGCACCCCGTACCGCACGGCCGAACAGCTGGCCCCGCTCGGCCCGGAGCGCGGTGCTGTCCCTGGTGGACACGCTCGTCGAGCTGCACGCGGTGGACCCGGAGGAGGTCGGACTCGCCGACTTCGGCCGCCCCGAGGGCTTCCTGGACCGCCAACTGCGCCGCTGGGGCAAGCAGTTGGACGCCTCCCGCAACCGCGACCTGGCCGGCATCGACGAGCTGCACGCGACGCTGGGCCGGCGACTGCCCACGTCCCCCGCACCCACCGTGGTCCACGGCGACTACCGCCTCGACAACGTCCTGATCGGTGAGGACGACAAGATCAAGGCGATCCTCGACTGGGAGATGTCCACGCTCGGCGACCCGCTCACCGACCTGGGCCTGCTGGTCATGTACAGCATGCCGCTCGGCATGCCCGACTCCCCCGTCTCCACCACCGCCGAGGCCCCCGGCCATCCGGCCCCCGCCGAGCTGATCGAGCGCTATGCGGCCCGCTCGGGCCGTGACGTGTCATCGGTCTCCTGGTACACGGCGTTCGCCTGGTTCAAGCTCGCCGTGATCCTCGAGGGCATCCACTACCGCTACACGCTGGGCCAGACGGTCGGCCGGGGCTTCGACCGCATCGGGGACCTGGTCCCCGTCTTCATCGAGCACGGCCTGACGACCCTTCAGGAAGGCTGACGGACCATGGACTTCGCGTTCGACGCGCGCACCGAGGAACTGCGCGCCAAGCTGCTCGCCTTCATGGACGAGTACGTCTATCCGGCCGAGGCGGTGGCGGAGGAGCAGCGCGCCGCGCTGGCGTCGCCGTGGGAAACCCCGTCCGTGGTCGAGGAGTTGAAGGCCGAGGCACGCAGGCAGGGCCTGTGGAACCTCTTCCTCCCGGACAGCGAGTACGGCGCCGGACTCACCAACCTCCAGTACGCGCCGCTCGCCGAAATCACCGGCCGCTCCCCGCAGTTGGCGCCCACGGCCCTCAACTGCGCGGCGCCCGACACCGGGAACATGGAGGTGCTCACCCAGTTCGGCGACGAGCAGCAGAAGAAGCAGTGGCTGGAGCCGCTGCTCGCGGGCGAGATCCGCTCGGCGTTCGCGATGACCGAGCCCGAGGTGGCCTCCTCGGACGCCACCAACATCACCACGCACATCCGGCGGGAGAACGACGAGTACGTCATCACCGGCCGCAAGTGGTACATCTCCGGGGCGATGAACCCGGACTGCAAGATCTTCATCGTGATGGGCAAGACCGCCCCGGACGGCCCGGACATCCGCCGCCAGCAGTCCATGGTCCTCGTCCCCCGCGACACCCCGGGCGTCACGGTCAAGCGCGCGATGCAGGTCTTCGGCTACGAGGACCACTACCACGGCGGCCACGCCGAGGTGGTCTTCGACGACGCGCGTGTGCCGGTCACCAACCTGATCGGCGAGGAGGGCGGCGGCTTCGCCATCGCGCAGGCCCGGCTCGGCCCCGGCCGGATCCACCACTGCATGCGGCTGATCGGCATGGCCGAGCGGGCGATCGAGCTGATGTGCCGCCGGGCGGTCTCCCGCACCGCGTTCGGCAAGGCGCTGGCCCAGCAGGGCGTCGTCCAGAACTGGATCGCGGACGCCCGCGTGGCCGTCGAGCAGCTGCGGCTGCTGGTCCTCAAGACGGCCTGGATGATGGACACCGCCGGCAACCGCGGCGCGCACACCGAGATCCAGGCCATCAAGATCGCCACCCCGCGCACGGTCGTCGACATCATCGACCGGGCGATCCAGCTGCACGGCGCGGGCGGCGTCAGCCAGGACTTCCCGCTGGCCGAGCTCTACGCCGGCGCCCGCACCCTGATGCTGGCCGACGGCCCGGACGAGGTGCACCAGCGGTCGCTGGCGCGGCGGGAGTTGAAGAAGTACGCGTAGCCCAGGACACATCGAGGGCCGGTACGAGCGTCCCCCTCGCCCGTACCGGCCCTGATTCCCCCGTCCCGGTGGTCAGTAGGGGTAGGTCCGCACGGAAGTCGTCCAGCCCTGCCGGCAGGTGTGACCGGAGCCGCCGACGTCGCAGCCCTCGACGATGAACTTGTAGCTGCCGGTGGTGCGCCGCAGCACCCACATCCCGCCGCGGTTGCCCTTGCCGAGCTCCTTCTGGGTGCCGAACGGGTTGGCGGCACTGGTGTAGCGGACCAGGAAGGTGTCGTAGTGGTACGGGTCCGTCGGGCCCCACGTGAAGTAGGCGTAGCCGCCGTCCTGCCAGGCTGCCACCACCATCCGGTGCCCCTGGTCGGGCGACCAGGCCAGCTGCCCGTGCTCGAAGGTCTGCCGCTCGGCCCCGTTGGGGAGGGTGAAGTTGTCGTTCACGGGACAGCCCATGGCGCCGTCCGAGCCGCCCAGTTGCTGCCAGCGCCGGTAGATGAAGGCGTTGTCGATACGGTGGCCGCCCAGGCACAGCTTCTTCGCGGGCATCTGCGGGGCGTCGGCCGCGGCCGGAACCGCCGCCGTGCCGCCGAGTGCGAGCAGCGATCCCAGTACGACCCCCGCGGCACGCCGCTTCAGTGAAAGCATGGTTGTTCTCCCCCGTCGATCAGTTCGGGCCGGCGGATCGTCCCGCCGCGCCACTGCCATGAGCATCTCGCCCGCACCGGCCGGGAGTTGAGAGGAATCCACCGGGCACGCCCCGGAACCTCTCCCGGGTGGACCGGGAACCGTTCCCGTGACACCCGGGTGGGCGAACCGGGACGATGACGCACATGGAGGACCGGCACGGGCGGACACGGCGGCGCGCGGTGGCGGCATATGTGCTGCTGGGGCTGGCGTTGCTCCAAGTGGCCGTGGGTGTGGGGGCGTTGGCGGTGGCCGGGGTTCGGCCGGGGGACCTGATCCGCTACGACATGGTGATCGACCTGGCCGTCGGCTTCGCCTACCCGGTGTGCGGCACAGTGATCGCGCTGCACCGGCCCCGCAACCCCATAGGCTGGTTGCTGACCGCCTACGGTCTGGGACACGCCTTCACCGGGCTGTCGATCGGGCTGGCCGTCGCGGGACTTCAGGCCGGCTGGCCGCCGGGGATCCTGGGCACGCTCACCACTGTCGGACGGCACACGTGGATCGTCGGCACGACGGCGTTCGTGCTCGTGTTCCTCCTGTTCCCGGACGGACGGCTGCCCGACCGGCGCTGGCGCTGGGTGCTGGTCGGCCAGGTCCTCGCCCTGCCTCTCAGCCTGGCGGTCTGGGGGCGCGCCGACTGGGGTCTGTTCCGCGACACCGCGGCGCAGGCCTCCTACCTGCCGGTCCCGGCGGGCTGGCTGCCCGTGCTGCGAGACGTCCAGACCGCCGATTCCTGCCTCCTGCTGGTGGCGGTGTGCAGCGTGATGATCCTGCGCTACCGACGCGGCGGGGAGCAGGACCGGCGGCGGATGCTGTGGCTGATCGCCGGCATGATGCCGCTGGCACTGAGCCTCGTGCTGCAGATCTTCGGGTTCCCGCCGGTCTACACGTCGTACTGCACCCTTGCCATGCCCGTCGCCATCATGATCGCCGTCGTCCGCCACGAACTGCTCGACATCCGTGTCGTCGTCTCCCGCAGCCTGCTGTACGGCGCGCTCACCGTCGGCGTGGTCGCCGCCTACGTCGGCCTCGTCACGTTCCTCCAGTCGCTGCTCGACCCGCGCCCCGAACTCCTCGGCCCCGCCCTCATCACCGTCGTCCTCGCCCTGGCCTTCGAACCGGCCCGGCGGCTGCTCCAGCGCACGGTGGACCGGGCGTTGTACGGCGACCGGCACGACCCGGTGCGCGCGGTCTCGCGGATCGGCGAGCGGCTGGCCGGGACCGGTATCGGCGCGGTGCCGGAGGCGGTGGGCGAGGCGCTGCGGCTGCCGTACGTCCGCGTGGAGGCGAAGTCAGGCGCGGTGCAAGGGAGTTGGGGCGTCCTCGGCGACCTCCTGCACACCGTGCCGCTCGACTACGACGGCCGTACGGTCGGTGCACTCGTCGTCGGCCTGCGCCCCGGCGAGCAGCAGCCCGCGCCCGCCGATCTGGCCGTCCTGGAGCTGCTCGCCGTGCCTCTCGCCGCCGCGCTGCACGCCACGGATCTGTCCCGGCAGTTGCAGCTGTCGCGGGAGCGGATCGTGGCCGCGCGGGAGGAGGAGCGGCGGCGGATCCGGCGGGATCTGCACGACGGGCTGGGGCCGACGCTCGCCGGTGCGGCCTTCCAGACGGACGCGGCGCGCAATCTGCTGGCCTTCGACCAGGAGCGGGCGGCCGCGCTGCTGGCCGAGCTGCGGACGGAGATCGGCGGCGCGGTCGTCGAGGTGCGCCGGCTGGTGGACGGACTGCGGCCGCCGGACCTGGACCAGTTGGGGCTGCTCGGCGCGTTGCGGGAGCGGGCGGCCCTGCTGTCCTGGCGGGCCGACGGTGTACCGCTCCAGGTGCGTATCAGGGCGCCCGAACGGCTGCCGGCGCTGCCCGCGGCGGTGGAGGTGGCCGCGTACCGCATCGCGGTCGAGGCCCTCACCAACGCGGCCAGGCACGCCCGGGCATCGAAGGTGGACCTACGGATCGAGATAGGCGACGGCCTGCGTCTGGAGGTCTGCGACGACGGCCGGCCCACGGCCGAGGAGACCGAGTGGCAGCCGGGCGTCGGCATCACGTCGATGCAGGAACGCGCGGCGGAGCTCGGCGGCCGCTGCGTGGCGGGCCAGGGCCGGGTGACGGCGACGCTTCCGCTGGGAGGGACGGCATGACACGGACGAACGACGGCGGCGCCGGGCGGGAGGGTGCGATGGCAGAGGAGGGTGATGTGCTGCGGGTCGTGCTCGCCGATGATCACCCCGTTGTCCGTACCGGGCTCGCCGCGCTGCTGGAGTCCGTGCGGGAGGGGCGTCCGCGGGTGCGGGTGGTCGGGGCGGCTGCCAGTGGGCGGGAGGCCGTGCGGGCCGCCGTGACGCTGCGGCCGCACGTCGTGGTGATGGACATCCGCATGCCCGACCAGAACGGCATCGAGGCGACCCGGGAGATCGGCCGCGTCGCCCCGTCGGTCGCGGTGCTGATGCTCACCATGGTCGAGGAGGACGACTCGGTGTTCGCGGCCATGAGGGCCGGCGCCCGCGGCTATGTACTCAAGGGGGCCGGGCAGGAGGAGATCGTACGGGCCATCCGGGCCGTGGCCGCGGGCGAGGCGATCTTCGGCCCCGGCGTGGCCCGGCGGGTGCTCGGCCAGCTGGGGCGCCCCGCGCCGCCGCCCGACCCGTGCCCGACACTCACCCCGCGCGAGCGGGACGTACTGACGCTGATCGCCGAGGGGCACCCCAACTCCGCGGTCGCCGCCCGCCTGGGCCTGTCCCCGAAGACGGTCAGCAACCACATGTCGGCCGTCCTGGCCAAACTGGGCGTCGCCGACCGCGCCGAGGCGGCGGCCTGGGCCCGCGAGGCCGGCCTCGGCCCCGCGGCCCCCGAGTCCTAGGGCCGCAGCGCCCGCAGCAGGAGGTCCGCCAGATGGTCGGCGACCTCCTGCGCGCCCATGGGCCCGTCCGGCCGGTACCAGGTCGACAGGTGGTGGACGGAGCCGAAGTGGTAGTCCACCACCAGGTCGGCCGGGGTCGCCCTGGAGAAGACGCCCGCCTCCTGCCCCTCCTCCACCAGCGCCCGGAACTGCTCGTGGTAGCGCCGCCGCTCCGCCCGTACCTGTTTGTTCTTCTCCGGGCTCAGGTGGTGCATGGAGCGGAAGAAGATCATCGCGTCGTCGAGGTTCTCGATCGTCGTGACGACCACGTCCGCCGCGGCCGCCCGCAGCCGCTTCTCGATCGGCTCGTCGGCGTTCGCGAACGCGTCGAGCCGCTCCTGCTGGACCCGCAGCACGCGCGCGTACACCTCGTGCAGGAGGTCGTCCTTGGAGCCGAAGTAGTGGTACAGCGCCCCCTTGGTGACGCCGGCCGCCTCGACGATCTCCTGCACGGACGTGCGGTCGTAGCCCTGCTCCGCGAAGAGCCGGGTGGCGGCGGCCAGCAGCCGCTGCGGGACGGGCGTACCGTCACCGTCCGTCGTCCTGGGCACCCTGCCGCCACCTGCCTTCCGAGCGTTCTGCCGTGTTCCGGCGTGTTCTATTCGCTTGCTTGCCTGCGGGAACGCAGTTCCCGACGGAGGATCTTCCCACTCGCCGTCTTCGGCAAGTCGGGCAGGATCTCCACCTGCCGCGGGTATTTGTAGGCGGCCAGTCTCTCCTTGCAGTACACCGCGAGTTCATCGGGGTCCGTCTCGGCGCCCGGCCGCAGGCTGATGTACGCCTTCACGGTCTCCCCGCGGTACCCGTCCGGCACCCCGACGACGGCCGCCTCGCGCACCGCAGGGTGCGTGTACAGCACGTCCTCGACCTCGCGCGGCCACACCTTGAAGCCGGATGCGTTGATCATGTCCTTCTTGCGGTCGACGACGTACAGCCAGCCCTGCTCGTCCATGAACCCGATGTCGCCGGTGCGCAGCTCCCCGTCCGGGAAGGTCTCGGCGGTCGCCTCGGGGCGGCGCCAGTAGCCGGGCACGACCTGGGGGCCGCGCACGAGGATCTCGCCCTGCTCGCCGAACGGCACCTCCTGCCCCTGGTCGTCGACGATCCGTACGACCGTCTCGGGGCCGGGCACCCCCACCGCCAGCGTCCCGGACACCGGGTCCACGGGCGCTTCGAGCCCCGGCGGGACGGAGGCGCAGGGCGCGGAGCACTCGGTCAGCCCGTAACCGTTGCGGATGTACGGCCCGAAGCCCGCCCGGAACTTCTCCACCAGGGCCGGCGGCACGGGCGCGCCGCCGCTGGAGATGTTCACGAAGGAGGCGAAGTGGTCCGGGGCGGCGCCCGGGTGGGCGCCGAGCGCCATGAAGGCGGTCGAGGGACCGACGGTGTAGTGCGGCTTGTGCTCGGCGAACGCCTCCAGCACGACCCCCGCCTCGAAGCGGTACGTCAGCACCAGCGTGCCCGCGCTGTTGAGACAGGCCCCGAGCTGGCACACCATCCCGGTGATGTGGAACAGCGGCGCCAGCGCGTAGTAGACGGGCGCGTCCGGCAGCGCGAGCCCCGTCCGCTGCCGCTCGGCGTTGTACATGATGTTGCCGTGCGTGTTGGTGGCGCCCTTGGGCGTGCCGCTGGTGCCCGACGTGTAGCTGATCAGCGCGATGTCGGACGGAGTCGGCTCACGCTCCTCCGGCGCCTCGTACCCGGCGCGGGCCACGGTCGTCAGATCGGCCGCGTCCACGGCCTGCGGCAGCCGCTCGAAGCCGAGCACGCGCGCGTCCCCGCGGCTCTGGAAGTCCAGCTCGCACCCGGTCAGCACGATCCGCACCGGCGAGTCGGCGGCCGTGTCGCGCAGATACGACTCCCAGGCCCGGTCGGAGCAGATCAGCGCGGCGACCTCCCCGTCCCGCAGCACATGACCGACCTCCCCCGACTTGTACATGGGGTTGACCGGCACCACGATGGCGCCCGCCTTCCACGCGCCCAGCAGGGCGAGCACGAAGAGCGGCGAGTTCTGCAGCAGGATCGCCACCCGGTCCCCGCGCTCCAGCCCCCGCGAGGCCAGATGCCCGGCGACGGAGTCGCTCAGCTCGCCGACCTCGCGATAGCTGAGCCGCCCGTCGAAGTAGGCGAGAAAGACCCGCTCGGGGTCCTCCTCAACGGCCCGCCGCAGCGCGTGCACCAGCGAGTCGACCGGATGGATGTCGGCCCTCTGCGCCTCGTTGAGCAGCGCGACCCAGGGCTTGGCGGCATAACGGGATTCGGTCATCGCGCCTCCTCCCACTTCTGCTGCAGGTGGTTCATGTTGGTGAGCCAGTGATCAGGGTCGCCGGCCCTGGCCTGGTAGTACTGCGCGACCTCGGGATGCGGCAGGATCAGGAACCGGTCCTCCTCGATCCCCCGGAACAACGCGTCGGCCACGTCCGCCGGCTCGATCGCGGTGGGCCGCAGCACCAGATCCCCCGCACTCCCGGTGGCGGCCAGCATGTCGGTCCGCACCCCCTGCGGACAAATGGCGTGCACCTTGATCCCCCGATGCCGATACGTCAGGGACAGCCACTCGGCGAATGCATAGGCCCCATGCTTCGTGACGCTGTACGAGGGCGCCCCGATCATGGTCAGCAACCCCGCGGCGGAAACGGTGGACACGAACCGCCCGTTCCCCCGCTCCAGCCACCCCGGAAGCAGCTCATGAGCGGCCCTGACATGAGCCATGAGATTGACGTCCCAGGCGACGGCCCAGGACTTCTCGTCGAGCCCCTTCTCCACGTCCCCGTCGTCAAAGGCGACCCCGGCATTGGCGCAGTAGACGTCGACGACCCCACCGAGAGCGTCCCGGGCATCACCGACGACAGCGGAGGCGTCCCCGGCCACCGCGATCCCCCCGATCTCCTCGGCAACAGCCTTGGCCCGATCAGGATCGAGATCGTTCACGACGACCCGGGCCCCTTCGGCGGCAAACCGCCGCGCAAGGGCGGCCCCGATACCCCCTCCAGCCCCCGTGACAACCACACCAGCACCCTGAACGGCTTCCACCATCGGTCTCCTTCGACTGCGGCTCTGCTGCGACGCCAGACTAACCGGTCGGTATGTATCAGGAAAGGGCCGCCTGCAACGCCGTCAAGGGGCGCGGGGAACTGCGCGACAAGCCACAAACCACCCGCAGCTTCCACACAACCCGCGGGAGCAATACCTTGCCCCCCATGCGCCTATCCAGACGAGCCCTCCTCGCAGCGACAACGGCAGCAACAGCACTCACCGCACCCCCGGCCACGGCAGCCGACCGCCGAAAACCCCTCCACACCGGCTTCGAAAACCTCGCGGCAACGGCATACGTCAACCTCCGCGGCCAGCGCATCGGCATCGTCACCAACCCCACCGGCGTAACCCGCGACGTCCACCACATCGTCGACGTCATGCACAAAGACCCCCACGTGAACCTCACCGCGGTCTTCGGCCCAGAGCACGGCTTCCGCGGCACCGCCCAGGCCGGCGGCTCCGAAGGCCGCTACGACGACCCCGCCACCGGCCTCCCCGTCTACGACACGTACCTCAAGAGCGGCCAGCCCCTGGCGGACATCTTCACCACCTCCGGCGTCGACACCGTCGTGTTCGACATCCAGGACGTCGGCGCCCGTTTCTACACGTACATCTGGACGCTCTACGACTGCATGGAGGCGGCCCAGCTCTCAGGCAAACGCTTCGTCGTGCTGGACCGCCCGAACCCCGTGACCGGTCGCGCCGCCCAAGGCCCGGTCCTGCACAAGGAGTTCGCGACCTTCGTCGGCAGGCAGCCGATCTCCCAGGCGCACGGGATGACGGTCGCGGAGCTCGCCCGACTGTTCAACGGGGAGTTCCTCACCACCCCGGTCCCGCTGGAAACGGTCCTCATGACGGGCTGGAAGCGCTCGGAGTTCCACGACGCCTCCGCCCTCCCCTGGGTCCCGCCCAGCCCCAACATGCCGACTCCCGACACCGCGCTCGTGTACTCCGGCACCTGCATGTTCGAGGGCACGAACCTCTCCGAGGGCCGCGGCACCACCCGCCCCTTCGAACTCCTCGGCGCGGACGGCATCGACGGCCGCTGGGCGGCGGCCGCGAACGAACTCGCCCTGCCCGGCGTGCACTTCAGGGAGGCGTACTTCGCGCCGACGTTCTCCAAGTTCCAGGGCAAGACCGTCGGCGGCGTACAGATCCATGTGCACGACCGGACCGCGTACGACCCCGTCCGCACCGGAATCGCCCTCCTGGTGACCGCCAAGAAGGTGTGGAGCGGCTTCACTTGGCGCTCCGACAACTGGATCGACAAGCTCACCGGCTCCTCGCGGGTGCGGACGCAGATCGACGCGGGTGCGGGCGTCGACGAGGTCGTAGCCGGCTGGCAGGAGGAACTCGCGGGATTCCGGCGGATTCGAAAGGAATACCTCCTCTACAAGTGACTCGCACCGTATGGCCATCCTTGCCCGGCAGGAGGACGATGCGCGCACATCGCACCGCTACGGGGGACGAGGGGGCCAGTCATGGCGCAGCCGGCAATGAGCGTGACTCCTTACTGGGAGCTGACCTTCGACGCGGACGGGGACCCGGACGGGCAGGAGCGCGACCGGCTCCTCGCCGAGGTCCCCGCGAAGGGCGTCAAGGACCTGATCGTCTTCGCGCACGGCTGGAACAACGACCGTTCGGGCGCGACCGCCCTCTACCGGAAGTTCTTCGCCCCGATCCCGAAGCTCGCGCCGAAGGCGAAGATCGGATACGTGGGTGTCGTCTGGCCGTCGATGCGGTTCTGCGACGAGCCGATCCCCGACTTCCCCAAGTCCGTGGTGGCCATGGAGGCGGAGGCGGCCCCGGCCCCGGTGCTCGACAAGGACACCCGGCACGCACTGCTTGAGGCGTTCCCCGGGCGGGCCACCGTGGTCGACCAGATCGCACGGATGCTGGACCAGCGGCCGGACAACGAACTGGACGAGTTCGGGCGGCTGGTGCGGCTGCTGGTGGAGGTCGTACCGGGCGGACCGCAGCCGCTGTTCGCGGCGGACACCCTCGCGGAGGGCGTCCCGCAGAGCGAGCCGGTGCTGTTCTGCGGGGACGCGGCTGCACTGTGCGACGAGTTCGCGCAGGCACTGGCGTCCCTGCGGGCGGGCGGTGGCGCGGAGGGGTTCTCGTTGCCGAACCCCTGGGACGGGGCGAAGGAGTTGCTGCGGCAGGCGACGTACTACGCGATGAAGCGGCGCGCGGGGACCGTCGGCGAGCGTGGACTCGGCCGGGTGGTGGGGCAGTTGGCCGCGGCGGCCCCGGCGGTGCGGGTGCATCTGGTCGGGCACAGCTTCGGCGGGCGGCTGGTGTCGTTCGCTCTGCGCGGGCTGCCCGAGGGCGTGCACACGGTGAAGTCGGTGACGCTGCTCCAAGGGGCCTTCTCGCACTACGCGTTCGCGGCGCGGCTGCCTCAGGACGCCCGTACGGGAGGGGTGTTGCAGGGGCAGCAGAACCGGATCGACGGACCGCTCGTGTGCTGCTACTCCCACTTCGACCAGGCGCTGGGCACGCTGTACCCGCTGGCCTCGCGGATGGCGGGGGTGAACAACGCTGTCGCGGGCGGTGTCACCGGCTTCGACCTCGGGCGGACCCTCGGGCCCGAGTGGGGGGCGATGGGCCATGACGGGGTGCAGGCGGTGCCGGGCACCCGACAGCTTGATCTGGCGGGCGCGTTGGGCGGGCAGCTGCCCGCCTCGGGGTGCGTGAACATCGACGCGGCGGCCGTTGTCAACCGCGGCGGCCCGCCGACCGGGGCGCACAGCGACATCGTGCACGCGGAACTGGCGCGGGTCGTACTGACGGCGGGCCGCATCAGCTGACCCGCCGTCAGTGCTATGTCACATGCCACATGTCACCCATGACATGTCACCGGTGTGACGTGTACTCCACCACCTGCTGGAAGGTGGGCCGGTTCTGCCAGCTGATGTTGTAGTGCTTGATCCCGCCGAGCGTCCGCTGCACGATCGAGTCCGCGCACCACTGGTCCCCCGCCGAGCACAGCGAGTCCCCGGGGTAGACCGTCGACGCCGAGGTGCCGGCCGCCGTCTTCAGGGTGCTGATCAGGATGTCCCGGCAGGAGCTGAGGACCCCGCCGCCGCAGTACTTCTCGGCCAGCGGTCCCTGCACGGTCTCGCCGAGCACCGAGCGGATGTCCTTGTCGACGTAGCTCCACCAGCCGTACTGGAAGGAGCTGCCCGCGTGCGAGCCGGTGGGCCCGTGCGCGGCCGACGGGGACTCGTCGATCGGCAGGTTGTTGCCGAAGGCGGTGTACAGGTCGCTGCCGAGCCCGGGTTGGAACTCGGCCTTGACCAGCAGCGGCCACCAGGCGTCGAGGATGCGGATCGCGTCGGCGTTGGCGTACGTCTTCGAGCCGGCCGATGTCTCGGTGCGCTTGGCGCCCGCCGTCACCCACGCCTGGAGCTTGCTGACCGCGGCCGCGGCCGTGGAGTCGGTCACCGTACTGCTGTTGATCACCTTCAGCAGCTTCGGCAGCACGTCCTCGGCGCGCAGGTCTGCGAGTGCCGCGTCCGCCATCGCCTGCACCAGTTTGGTACGGGTCACCCCGCCGGCCGCGACCAGTTTCTTCACCCGGTCTTCCAGCAGGTTGCCGCGGTGCACGGACCCGTCGCCCCAGGGCGCGGTCGTGTAGTCGAGGGCCTGCTTGTTGTTCCAGGAGATGTAGTAGTCCTGGTCGATGGAGTTGGGGTGCGCCGAGGCGGCCGTGTAGTCGGCGGTGTTGGTGGTCGGATCCCAGTTCTTCCACTCGTACGCCGCCTGGCCCCAGACCGGGAACTCGGCGTCGACGCCGCTCGCGCGCACCGGGTTGTTGCCGCTGTTGTAGTAGGCGGTGTGCGAGGAGTCGGCGTAGAACCAGTTGAAGGTGTAGTTGATGTGCTGCACCGCGCTCTGGAAGGTCCCCGGGCTCTTCACGTAGTCGGGGTCGTTGAGCATCTGGAAGCCGATGATCGAGTCGGCCTCGTGCATGTAGGAGGAGCGCAGGGTGGTGTAGGCGACCTTCTTGCCGCCGACGGTCGCTCTGTATTCCACCGGCCCGTACTTGGTCTTCCAGACTCTCATCGTGTACGAGCCCGCGGCCGTACCGTCGGCCGTGGTCGGTGACCAGGAGTTCTTCTGCTCGACCTTGTCCATGGCGGTGCAGGTGCCGTGGTAGAGGTAGTGGTAGTCGTCCGTGCACAGCTCGACGGCGTACGTGTCGATGATGTCCTGGCCGGAGGTCGTCGCGGACCACGAGTAGTCCTGGCCGCGGCCGAGTTCGACGTACATGCTCAGGCCCGCGAAGGAGGCGCCGCGGGCGCTGATGCCCGGGCCCTGGATCTCCTGGAGCATGAGCAGCTGCGGGGCGAAGTAGCCGGTCTGCGGACCGAAGACGGCGATGGGATGGCCGCTCGCCGTGTACTTGCCGCTGACCACGAGGGCGTTGGACATGCCGCGCTTGGCGGAGCTGAGGGCGGTCGCGGTCGCCGTCGCGGAGGCGGCGGTCGCGCTCTGGCTCGCGCCGGTGCCGGTGGCGTCGTAGACCAGCGGCTCGGTCGTCACCGAACCGGCGTCGGGCAGCGCCTCGCCCTGCGGGTCGGAGGGCTTGGCGGCGTACGGGAAGCTCGTGCCGTCGTGGACGGTGAGGACGGCCTCGGGGTCGTTGCGCTCACGGAAGGACTCCCAGACCTTGGTGCCCTCCTCGACGCCGTACTTGGACTGGGCGGCGATGAGCGAGATCGCGTTGTTGACCTCGCCGCCACCGCCGGAGCCGAACAGCGAGCCGATCACGGAGGCCAGCGCCACCAGGTCGGTGATCTTGAAGTGGTCGATCGTGCCGGCGTTGGTGACGGAGTCCTTGTGGCCGGTGAGGACGTACTCGCCGGGAAAGTAGCGCCCGCTGTCGGAGGCGTCGATGTAGGAGTTGATGCCGTCGAGGTAGGCGTTGGCGTCGGCGAGGGCCTGCTGGCCGCGGGTGCCGTTGTTGGCGACGGCGTTGTCGATCTGCGCCTGGAGTTCGGCCTCGGTGTAGGGGGCGTTGCGGTAGAACTCCTGCTCAAGGCCCTGGTTGGAGGCGGCGCCGCCGGCGAAGGTGGTGAGCTGGCCGCGTCCCACATGGCGGAACACATCCATGAGCCACAGCCGGTCCTCAGCGGCGGCATACCCGGCCCCGAACTCTGTGCCGTATCTGGTGGTACCGGTGATGTGCGGGACGCCCGTCTTCTTGTCGCGGACGATCGTCACATCGGTGCGGTTCGCGGGCTTCTCAGTGGAGGCGACTTGATCGGAAGCGACCCCGAACGACGCGTCGTTGAAGAACGTGTTGATCGTCGCGTCGGTGAGTCCGGAGTACCCCTTGGCCAGGTTGGCGTAGGGGCCGAGCTGGTCCTCGGCGTGGTCGGGCTGGGTGCCGAAGGCCTGGTTGAGGAGGATCTGGGCCAGGGTCGCGTTGCCGTTCTCGCCGGGCGGCAGGATGTCGGAGCACTGGCCGCCGCAGTAGTCGTTCGAGGCCGCGGCCGCCGCCGGTGCCTGGGCAAGCGGGGACAAAAGAGCAGCAATCAGGGCGCATATCGATGCGCCCTTCAGGAACCCGGTGAGCCTGCCGGGAGTTCTCAGTCTGTCAAGGGTGGTACGCGAGGTACGTCGTGGCATGGCAGCTCCAACCGACGGGGTAGGCCGGGACGTTACCGGCGGTATCCCCGGGTTTGAAGATGAACATGCGTCAAGTTTTGGTACTCGGTGCGACGGCTTATGGGGGTCATCGGAAATCGGATGGAGCCGAATCGCTTGTCGATACGTCTATTCGGCGACGTCCGTACGACGACGCCGAAGTGACCGAAGTACAGGTGCAGGTGTGACGGAGGTGCAGGGCGATGGCCGGTTTCCGGAGTCTGGCGAGACAGGTCCGCGATCCGCGGTGCGATCTGGCACTGCGGCGGTACTCACTGCGCAAGTGCCTGGAGCGGTTCGCTCCTTACGGGCACAGGGCGACCTGGGACCACTTGAGTTCCCGGGCAGGTTTCGGTCCCGAGGACCGGGCTCCCGACCCGGCGCGGCTCGTGGCCGCACTGGAGGAGCTGGAGGAGGCGCGTTCGGTGTGGCTGGCCTACGAGGTCGACTTCGCCGCGCGGCGCCGGAAGGAAAAGCACGACGGACTGCGCAGGCCGGGCACTGTGGACGACTGGCACCGGCTGACCTGGGGCGGTTTCGGTGTCGCCTGGTGCGACGACCCGCGGGTGCACCCCCGTGAACCGCTGGCCGAGGTGCTGCGCCGGCTGATCTCCGCGTTGGAGCGCGAACCGGGCTCGGGGTGCCCGGTGTGCGGCGGGGAGCGGCTGAGCTGGAAGTACGACCTGGACCACGAACCCTCGGCGGGTCCGGTCTGCAGTCACTGCGGAATTCTCGTACCACGGCCCGTGCTCAAGCCCGAGGCCCTGGCGGACGCAAGGCGCGGAAGGCTGTTGGTGTCGGCCTAGCACGGCGGGGGTGCGCCGGGGATGCCGCACCCCCTCATTGATCGGCGGGGCCGTTGTCGGTGGTGGCTGGCAGGCTTGGGACATGGTGCAGGTGTGTCTCAACGGACCGCGGGGATCCGCCGACGGCGCGATGGTTCCGCTGACTCCCGAAGCGATGGCCGAGTCCGCGGCGCGTGCCGTCGCGGCCGGGGCCACGGACGTGCACGTCCATCCCAAGAGCCCCTGCGGGGACGACTCCCTGTCGCCCAAGGTGCTCGCGCCGACGCTGGCGGCGATCCGGGCGCGGGTGCCGGTGCCGGTCGGCGTGACGACG
The DNA here is from genome assembly GCF_040643775.1 of Streptomyces sp. NPDC047081. Classification (NCBI taxonomy): domain Bacteria; kingdom Bacillati; phylum Actinomycetota; class Actinomycetes; order Kitasatosporales; family Streptomycetaceae; genus Streptomyces; species Streptomyces sp. NPDC047081. Next base: position 30,681 of record NZ_JBEYUY010000037.1, read on the forward strand.
GGCGCCTGGGCGGAGCCCGATCCGGCGGACCGCCTTGCGCGGATACGGAGCTGGGCAGGCCTGTCCGCCCTCCCCGACCACGCCTCGGTCAACTGGCATGAGCCGGGCGCCGAGGAGATCGCCGCCACGCTGCTGGAGCTGGGCATCGGCGTCGAGGCCGGCATCTGGTCCGGCACGGACGGCGCGTCCCGCTTCACGGCCTCACCGCTCGGCCCGCGCGTGCTGCGGGTGCTGGCCGAGGTGACGGACACCTCGCCCGACACGGCGGAGCAGACCGCCCGAGCCCTCCTGACCGACCTCGGCCCGGCACACGGCCGCCCGATCCTCCTGCACGGCGAGGACGGCGGCGCCTGGCCGGTGCTGCGGCTGGCCGGGCGGCTGGGCCTGGCGACCCGCATCGGCCTGGAGGACACCCTGCTCCTGCCGGACGGGCAACGGGCCCTGTCCAACGCTCAGTTGGTGGCCGAGGGGTTGCTCCAGTACGGATGAGTCCAGCGCTCGCCCTCGGGAAGGGTCTGCACCTCGCAGCGCAGGGCGAGGTCGTCCTCGCCCGCCGCGCGAAGGCGCTCGGCACCCGGACCGGCCAGCCAGGCGCGCAGGTCCGCGATGCCCGTGTCCTCGCTGTCGTCGGACCACCAGGAGAACGGGGAGGCGTCGGACAGCAGGTCGTACAGCCAGACGTCGGCGAGATGGACGAGGTGCGCGTCGGCGGCCGGCCCGCCGGTCCACCCCTCCAGGAACGGGGTCACGCTCCGCGCGATCGTCACGCAGGTCTCGAAGATGTCCTCGATGGGGTACGGCGGCTCGGGCGTGGTCAGCGCGTCCTGCCACCAGGCGTACAGGAAGGCCTCGATCGCGGCGACCTGCGCGGCCGGCCAGGAGCGCCAGTCCGCCCGGGTCAGCCCGTGGGCCCCGTACGCGATCGACCCGAGGGAGCCGTCGGCCATCGCCCGTGCGCCCTGCGGCAGCAGGCGGCGCATCACGGCCGCGTGGTCGTCGGTGGGGGTCCCCCCGCTCGAGCGAAGCCGAGAGTGGGGGAGGTCGGGCACCTCGTAGAGGTAGTAGCGCACGACGTCCACCGGTATCCGCACGTACGGCGTGCGCAGATACGCGGTCTCCTCGGGCGCGTGGCAGTGGCCGCAGCCGGTCTCGTCGGGGCTGGCGAAGCCGTTGAAGACGGTGTCGATGTCCGCGAGGGCGGCGTCAAGGGCGATGGAGGACAAGGGAGTTGATCCTGTCGGGACTCCGTGCGCGGCCTGGCGGCCCGCCGAAGATCTCGACGCTACCAGCCGCTAATCCGCTCGCTCCACCCCTTTCCGGTCCGGACAGTTGGGAGGCGATGAAACCGAACTGAGCGACCCAGGAACCGAGGTGTCCCATGTCGACGCTGCGCGTCACCGCCGAAGTGCTGACCGTCCACGAGCATCCGAACGCCGACGCCCTCGAACTGGCCCAGGTGGGTCTGTACCGGGCCGTCGTCGCCAAGGGCGCGTTCCGCACCGGCGACACCGCCGTCTACATCCCCGAGCAGTCCGTGCTGCCGGCCGGGCTGATCGAGGAGCTGGGGCTGACCGGGCGGCTCGCGGGGAGCGAGGCGAACCGGGTGAAGGCGGTGCGGCTGCGCGGTGAGCTGTCGCAGGGGATCGTGTGCCGGCCGAAGGCGCTGGCCGACGTCGACCTCGCGCGGGCGGCGCTGGACGGGACGGACTTCGCGGAGCGGCTGGGCATCACCAAGTGGGTGCCGCCGATCCCGCCCACCATGTCCGGGGAGGTGGAGTCCGCGCCCGATCTGCTGCCCTGGGTGGACATCGAGAACATCCAGCGGTTTCCGGACATCTTCGAACCGGGCGAGGCTGTGGTCCTGACGGAGAAGCTGCACGGCTCGGCGTGCCTGCTGACGTATGTCGCGGACGAGGGCAGGGTGTACGTCTCCTCGAAGGGCTTCGGCGCCAAGTCCCTGGCCCTGAAGGAGGATCCGCGCAATCTGTACTGGCGCGCGGTGCACGGGCACCAGGTCACCGAGGTCGCGGCGCGACTGGCCGGGCGACTGGGGGCGCGGCGGGTCGGGATCTTCGGCGAGGTGTACGGGGCCGGGGTGCAGGACCTGACGTACGGCGCGGACGGGCGGCGGGAGAGCCTCGGGTACGCCGTGTTCGACGTCTCCGCGGAGATCGACGGCACGGTGCGCTGGCTGGATCCGGCCGAACTGCTCGACGGGCAGCTGCCGTTGGTGCCCCGGCTGCACGAGGGGTCGTACGACATCGAGCGGGTGCTGGAGGTCGCGAGCGGGCGCGAGACGGTGTCGGGGCGGGGTCTGCATCTGCGGGAGGGCGTGGTGATCCGGCCCGCCGTGGAGCGCTACAGCCCGGTGACCGGGGGCCGCGCGATCGCGAAGGCGGTCAGCCCGGCGTATCTGACCCGCAAGGGCGGCACGGAGTACGAGTGACGGCGGGCCCAAAGGGGCGCGGGGCCGTGTTGCACGTGCGGCTACCGCCGCGCGGGCGCGACCAGCCACGACGGCGACGCGGACGACCGACGACCCGTCCCCGCACTTCCAGCGGAGCGCTCAGCACTGCCGCCGCGCCCCGCGGCCCTCCCGTCGCTCCACCATCAGCCGGGAGCCCGTCATCCGGTCGCCGAAGACGTCGTCCGGGTTGGACAGCACGCAGGTGTCCAGGGACAGACAGCCGCAGCCGATGCAGTCCGTGAGGTGGTCGCGGAGGCGGTTCAACTGCTTGATGCGCTCGTCCAGTTCGGAGCGCCAGGCCTCCGAGAGGCGGGCCCAGTCCTCGCGGGTGGGGGTGCGCTCCTCGGGGAGTTCGGAGAGGGCGTCGCGGATCGTCGCGAGGGGGATGCCGACGCGCTGGGCGGCGCGGACGAAGGCCACCCGGCGCAGCGTGTCGCGCTGGTAGCGGCGCTGGTTGCCCGCGGTGCGGCGGCTGCTGATCAGCCCCTTGGACTCGTAGAAGTGCAGGGCGGAGACGGCGGCGCCGCTCCGCGCGGCGAGCTGGCCGACCGTGAGCTCGTGGATCTTCTCTGGAATCTGAGGCACCCCTCGAACCCTACCCATGGCTCCGTTGACACAGGCCCCGAGGCCTACCATGCTAAGCAGTCGCTTAGCATTTGGGACGAGGAGGCGGGACATGGCAGAGCCGAGGGTCTTCACGGGCGCGGACGAGCTGAAGGCTGCGGTGGGCGAGCAGCTGGGGCACACCGACTGGCTGGAGGTCGACCAGAAGCGGATCGACCTCTTCGCCGAAGCCACCGGCGACCACCAGTGGATCCACGTCGATCCGGAGAAGGCCGCCGCCGGGCCGTTCGGGACGACCATCGCGCACGGCTATCTGACCCTGTCGCTGCTGCCGCTGTTCGGCCCGCAGCTGATCAAGGTCGAGGGCGTGAAGATGGGTGTCAACTACGGCACCAACAAGGTGCGTTTCCCCTCCCCCGTGCCGGTCGGCTCGCGGCTGCGGGCCACCGCGGTGATCACCGGGGTCGACGACGTGGCGGGCGGCGTCCAGGTGACCGTCGCCTTCACCGTCGAGCGCGAGGGCGGCGACAAGCCGGTGTGCGTCGCCGAGTCCGTCTCGCGCTACTACCTCTGAGCGGTGGCGGTCACTTGGCCGCTCCCACCATCCGCAGCACGAGGTCGGCGTAGAGCGCGCCGACCTCGTCGGGCGTCCAGGGGCCCTCGATGTTGAACCACCGGGCCACGTCGATGCAGAGCGAGAGCACCGCGAGCGTCGTCCCCTTGACGTCCAGGACGTCGAACTCGCCGGCCGCGATGCCGTCCTCGATGATCCCGCGCACCTCGGCGTCGCACTGGCGGCGCAGCGCGAGGATCTCGGCGCGGGCGTCGGGCCCGAGCGAGTCCAGCTCGTACTGCACGACCCTGGCGGTGGTACGGCCGCCCGCGTGCCACCGCACGAAGGAGCTGACCGCGTCGGCGAGCCGCTCGGCCGGGGTGCCCTCGCGGCGGGCCGCGGTGCGCAGGATGTCCACCGCCTTCTCGTGGCCGATGCGGCTGATGCGGTGGAGGAGCTCTTCCTTCGTCTTGTAGTGGATGTAGAGCGCGGCCGGGCTCATGCCGGCGCGGCCCGCGATGTCACGGGTCGTCGTGGCGTGGTAGCCGCGCTCGGCGAAGGCCTCCACGGCGGCCATCAGCAATCGCCGGGCCGCGTCGGGCGTCACCTCGCCCCACGGCGCCACTTCGCCGCCGGCCGTCTCCTCCGCCGTACTCATCGCTCGTTCGCCCCTCTCACCGACAGGGACACAACCATACAGCCGAAGGTGAGCAACCGCTTAGCGTGGCCGCTCAGAGCTTTTCGGAGGGACCCTCAGAGCTTCTCGAAGGGGTGGAAGGCGCGCTCGGTGGCCTCCTGCCGGTCGCGGATCACCTTGGCGAGGGTGAAGGCGGAGGTGACGAGGTACAGGACGGCGATGGCGAGGAAGGCCCGTACCCACGCGTCGGCGTTCAGTTTGAAGATGCCGATGGCGGTCGCGGCCATGGCGACGGCGAAGGAGGCGACGGCCTGGCCGTAGAAGGCGGCCGTGTTCTGCTGCTTGCCCGGTGTGTCACTCATGGCAACAAGGGTCGGCGGACGTGGCCCGCGCCACATCCGCCGAGGTACTCAGTCGTCGTACTCAGAAGGCCGAAATCCCCGTCAGCGCACGCCCGATGAGCAGCTTCTGGATCTGGCTGGTGCCCTCGTAGAGGGTCATCACGCGGGCGTCGCGCAGCAGCTTGCCCGCCGGGTACTCGTCGATGTAGCCGTAGCCGCCGAAGACCTGGAGGGCGTTGTTGGCGGCCCGGACGGCGGCCTCGGAGGCGAAGAGCTTGGCCTTGGAGGACTCGACGGCGAAGGGCTGCCCCCGGTCGATCAGATCGGCGACCCGCCAGGTCAGCAGCCGGGCCGCGTCCACGTCGACGGCGATGTCACTGATCAACTCCTGGACCAGCTGGTGCCCGGCGATCGGCGTGCCGAACTGCTCGCGCTCACCGGCGTACCGGACGGCCGCGTCGAGCGCGGCCTGGGCTATGCCGACGCAGCCCGCCGCGACCGACATCCGCCCCTTCGCGAGGGCCGACATGGCGACGGAGAAGCCCTTGCCCTCCTCCCCCAGCATCGCCGAAGCGGGCACGCGTACGTCCTCCAGGACCAGCTCGGCGGTGGCCTGGCCGCGCAGGCCGAGCTTGCCGTGGATGGTGCGGCGGGTCAGGCCGGGCGTGTCGGTCGGCACGAGGAAGGCGGAGACGCCCTTGTGGCCGGGGGCGTCGGTGGAGCGGGCGAAGAGCAGCACGACATCGGCCCAAGTACCGTTCGTGATGAACATCTTGGTGCCGTTGACGACGTACTCGTCGCCGTCGCGCACCGCGCGCGTGGTGAGGTTTCCGGCGTCGGAGCCGGTGCCGGGCTCGGTGAGGCCGAAGCAGCCGACGTACTCGCCCGAGGTCAGCCCGGGCAGCCAGCGCCGCTTCTGCTCCTCGCTCCCCCACGCGGCGATCGTCTTGGCGACCAGCCCGAGCGAGACGGACACGATCCCGCGCACGGACGAGTCGCCGCGCCCGAGCTCCTCCGTGACCAGGCAGTACGCGAGGTGGTCGCCGCCCGAGCCGCCGTACTCCTCGTCGACGGTCAGGCCGAGGAAGCCGACCTCGCCGAGCTTCTTCACGATCGAGCGGTCGACCTCCTCCGCCCGGTCCCACGTGATGACATGCGGGGCGATCTCCCGGTCCACGAAGTCCCTGGCGAGCCGCCGGACGGCTTCCTGCTCGTCGCTGAGCTCCAGATTCATGAGACCAGTCACCCCACTCGAGATCCTGCACCTTTAAATTAGCACTGCTAGTTTCGCTCGCGCAGCCCTACTATGTGCGCCATGGCCCGACCGCGCAAGCCCCTGCTCAGCACCGACCGGATCGTCGAGACGGCACGTGCGCTGGTGGACGCGGAGGGCCTCGCGGCCGTCTCCACGCGTCGGCTCGCCGCCGAGCTCGGCGTCAGCGGCCCCTCCCTCTACAACCACTTCCGCACCAAGGACGAGATCCTGGAGGCCGTCGCCGACTCGGTGAGCGCGCAGGTCGACCTGTCGATGTTCGAGGACGGCCGCGAGTGGCGGACCGCGCTGCACGACTGGGCGGTCTCCTACCGGGCCGCCCTGCGCGACCACCCCAACATCGTCCCGGTCCTCGCCCAGGGGCCCGGACGGCGGCCGGCCGGGCTGCGGCTCGCGGACGCGGTCTACGGCGGGATGGTCGCCGCGGGCTGGCCTCCGGCCCAGGCGACCTCGATCGGCGCGCTGATGCGGTACTTCATCATGGGCTCCGCGCTCGGCTCGTTCGCGGGCGGCTTCGTGGACGATGCGACCGCCTACGACCCCGCCGACTACCCGCACCTCGGGCAGGCCCATCTCCTCGCCGAGCAGCAGGAGAAGATCGACGAACGGGCCTTCGAGACGGGGCTCACGGCGCTGCTCGACGGGCTGGCCGGGCAGTACGAGGTGCTGCGGCAGCCGACGTGACGACACTTCGGCCGGCGCCGAAGTGTCCGTACCCCATGCTGGCTCCATGACCACCAGGGAGAACCAGGCACCCGGGCTTGCCCGCCTCGCCGGGCTGATCGCGGACGAGACGCGCGCCGCGTGTCTGCTGGCGCTGCTGGACGGACGGGCGTGGACGGCGGGCGAACTGGCGCGGCACGCGGGCGTCGCCGCGTCGACGCTGAGCGAGCACCTCGGCAAGCTCGTCGCGGGCGGTCTGCTGACCGAGGAGCGCCAGGGGCGGCACCGGTACGTACGGCTCGCGGACGGGCGGGTGGCCCAGCTGGTGGAGGATCTGGTCGCGCAGGTGGAGCCGGGTGATGTCGTACGGCCGCGCGGGCTGCGGGAGTCGAGCGCGGGCGCCGCGATGGCCCGCGGGCGGACCTGTTACGACCATCTCGCCGGGCGGCTCGGGATCGCGGTGACCGATGCGATGACGGCTCGGGGGCTGTTGGTGCAGGACACCGGGTTCGCGCTGACGGAGGCGGGGGTCGGGTGGTTCGGGAGCGCGGGGATCCCGCTGGAGCGGAAGGGGCGGCGGCCGCTGGCCCGGGGGTGCCTCGACTGGACGGAGCGGCGGCCGCATCTGGCGGGGGTCGCTGGAGCGGCGCTCTGCGCGCATGCGCTGGACGCCGGGTGGTGTGTGCGGATCGGGTCGGGGCGGGCCGTGAAAGCGACGCCGACGGGTGTACGAGTCCTTCAGGACCTGCTCGGTGTCGAGGCCACGGCGCTGTGAGCGCCCTCAAGTGCCCCGTCTGAAATCCGCGAGCTTCCTTTCCGTCCCATCTCTAGCCTCGGGAGCATGATGAACGCCCGTCATACCCACCTGCTCGCCCCCGCTGCCGCCGCCGTGACCGTCGTGCTGTGGGCCTCCGCCTTCGTCTCGATCCGCAGTGCCGGGGACGCCTACTCGCCGGGCGCGCTGGCGCTCGGGCGGTTGTCGTCCGGGGCGCTGGCGCTGGGGGTGATCTGTCTCGTACGGCGGGAAGGGCTGCCGCCGCGGGCCGCCTGGCGTGGGATCGCGATATCCGGGGTGCTGTGGTTCGGCTTCTACATGGTCGCCCTGAACTGGGGCGAGCAGCAGGTCGACGCCGGAACCGCCGCCCTGGTCGTGAACATCGGGCCGATCCTGATCGCCCTGCTCGGCGCCCGGCTGCTCGGAGACCCGATGCCGCCCCGGCTGCTGGCGGGGATGGCCGTGTCGTTCGCCGGGGCGGCGGCCGTCGGGCTTTCGATGTCCGGGGGCGGCGGATCCTCGGTGCTGGGTGTCGTGCTGTGTCTGCTCGCCGCGGTCGGGTACGCCGGTGGGGTCGTCGCACAGAAGCCGGCGCTCGCGAAGGCGAGTGCGCTGCAGGTGACGACGTTCGGGTGTCTCGTGGGGGCCGTGGCGTGTCTGCCGTTCGCCGGGCAGCTGGTCGGCGAGGCCGCCGACGCGCCCGTGTCGGCGACCCTCAACATGGTCTATCTGGGCGTGTTCCCGACGGCGCTCGCCTTCACGACCTGGGCCTACGCCCTGGCTCGTACGACGGCCAGCCGCATGGGCGCGACCACGTACGCCGTCCCCGCCCTGGTCGTCCTGATGTCCTGGCTGACGCTCGGTGAGGTGCCAGGGCTGATGACGCTGGGCGGGGGCGTGCTGTGCCTGGCGGGGGTGGCCGTGTCGCGGTCGCGCCCCCGCGCTCAAGCGCCTGAGACGCTCACATCGCCGAGCGATCCGGAGCCCGTCAGAAAGTGATCCGGAGCCGGTCAGAAAGTGACCAGCGCCCGTCCGCCCTTCCCCGCCAGCATGTTCTCGAAGGCCGCCGGGATGCCGTCCAGGGCGATCCGTTCCGTCACCAGAGCGCCCAGGTCCAGGCGGCCCTCCCGGACGTGGTCGGCCAGGATCGGGAGGTCCTTGGACGGGTCCGAGTTGCCGTAGACGCAGCCCGCGAGGGTCCGGCCCCAGTGGAAGATCTCCAGGGCGTTGAAGGTGACCTGCTGGTCCTTGCCGCCGATGCCGACCACCGTCGTACGGCCGCCGCGGCGGGTGGAGTCCCAGGCCGTGCGGATGGTGGCCGCGCGGCCCACGCACTCCACGGCCACGTCGACGCCCTGCTTGCCGGTCAGACCGCGGATCTCGCGGGCCGTGTTCTCCGACGCCACCACGTAGTCCGTGGCGCCCGCGCCCCGCGCCAGTTCCTCCTTCTCCGGCGAGACGTCGACCGCGACGATGCGGGACGCGCCCGCGATCCGGGCCGCCTGGAGGGCCGCCAGGCCCACGCCCCCGACGCCGTACACCGCGACCGTCTCCCCCGGCTGCACCTGCGCCGAGTGGTGGACGGCGCCGTAGCCGGTGAGGACCGCGCAGCCCAGCAGGGCCGCGTCGGTGAGCGGGACGCCCTCGGGCAGGGGCAGGACGCAGGAGGCGGAGACGACCGTCTCCTCGGCGAACGCGGCCACGTTGAGGCCGGGGTGCAGGTCGACGCCGTCCGCGGTGCGGGCGTACACGTCGGCCGCCCCGTTCAGCGCGTTGGCGCACAGCCACACCTCGCCCAGTGAGCAGGCGTGGCAACTACCGCAGGACGGCGCCCAGTTGAGGACGACGGAGTCGCCGGGCGCGATGCCGGTGACGTCCTCGCCGACGGAGACGACCGTGCCCGCGCCCTCGTGGCCGAGGACCGCGGGGACCGGTACCCGCATGGTGCCGTTGGACAGGGACAGGTCGGAGTGGCACACCCCGGCCGCGGCGAGCCGGACCCGGACCTGGCCGGGGCCCGGGTCGGGAAGCTCGATGTCCGTGATCTCCAGGGGAGCGCCCACGGCGGGAAGGACGGCTGCGCGAACCACGTGAACTCTCCTAGAACTGCAGGGACTTGGTCTGGAGGTACTCGGCGAGGCCGTGCGTGCCGAGCTCGCGGCCGACGCCCGACTGCTTGTAACCGCCGAAGGGGGCAAGGGGGTTGAAGCGACCGCCGTTGATGTCGACCTGCCCGGTGTCCATGCGGCGCGCGAAGGCGACCGCCTCCGCCTCCTCGCCGGCCCAGACGGCGCCCGCGAGGCCGTAGACCGTGCCGTTCGCGATGCGCAGGGCGTCCTCCTCGTCCTCGTAACGGAGGATGGACAGGACCGGGCCGAAGATCTCCTCCTGGGCGATCGTCATCTCCGGAGTCACGTCCGCGAAGACGGTCGGCGAGACGAAGTAGCCCTGCTCGCGCGGGGATTCGGGCCCGCCGGCCACCAGCCTGGCCCCCTCCGCGACGCCCTTCTCGATGTAACTCCGCACCCGCGCCTGCTGCTTGGCGTTCACCACCGGGCCGATCCGCTCGCCGTATTTGGCGGCGGCCGTGGCGGCCAGCTCGACGGCCTCCTCGTACTGGTCGCCGTGGACCAGCATCCGGGTCCAGGCGCTGCACGTCTGGCCGGAGTTGGACATGACGTTGGCGACACCGACGTTGACCGCCTTGGCCAGGTCGGCGCTCGGGAGGATGACGTTGGCGGACTTGCCGCCCAGCTCCAGGGCGACCCGCTTCACGGCCGCGCCCGCCGCCGCGCCGATCCGCCGGCCGACCGCCGTGGAGCCGGTGAAGGAGACCAGGTCGACGCCCGGGTGCTCGGCGAGGGCCTGGCCGGCGACCGGGCCGAGGCCGGTGACGAGGTTGAAGACGCCGGCCGGGACGCCCGCCTCGTGGACCGCCTCGGCGAAGAGCTGGGCGACCAGCGGGGTGTCCTCGGCGGGCTTCAGCACCACCGTGCAGCCCGCCGCCAGCGCCGGGGCGACCTTGGCGACGATCTGGTGCAGGGGATAGTTCCAGGGCGTGATCGCGCCGACCACACCGACCGGCTCCAGGTAGACCGTGGAGTTGCCCGCCTTCTCCTCGAAGGCGTACGTCGCCGCCAGCTCGGCGTACGAGCCCGCGACCGCGATCGGCACGGCCGCGTGTACGTTCTCGGAGAACTTCAGCGGCGAGCCGAGTTCGGCGGTGACCGTCTCGGCGATCTCGTCCTTGCGGGCGACGAGGACGTCACGCAGGGCGCTGAGCCTGGCGGCCCGCTCGGCGGGCGGGGTGGCGGCCCAGGCCGGGAAGGCGGCACGGGCGGCTCGTACGGCGGCGTCGACGTCCTCGGCGGTGCCGGCCGGGACCTGGCCGATCACCTGCTCGTCGACCGGGTTCACGACGTCGATCCCGTCCTGACCTGCGGCGGGACGCCAGGCGCCGTCGATGTAGTGGCCGTCGTGTGCCTTCATGGTGCTCCTCCGGGGCGGGGTGCGTCGTGCGCGTCACAACCTACCGACAGACACACAAACTAGCGGCGATAGTTTTTCACCGCCAGGCACCCCCCTCGTTCCGGCCGCCAGGCACCCCCGTGCGGAACGCGTCTCACTCGTCCAGGTCGGGCAGCCGCGCCGGGGACGGGCAGATCCGTTCGCCGTGCTGGTCGAAGACGAACAGGTGGGCGATGTCGACGAGGAGGGGCACCTGGAGGCCGCGGCGCAGATCGATGTCGGGGGTGGTGCGGACGACCAGGTCGCCGGGGAGGCGGGGTTCCGTGGACGCGGGCGCGGGGTCGGGGTCGGACTCCTGCGGGTCGTCCAGGACCACCACGGGCCCGGCCCGCAGCGCCCCGGCCCGCTCCCGCAGCCGGTCCAGGACGGTGGGACCACCGTCGCGGCGCTTCCGCCGCGAGGGCCGGGCGGCCGGCCGCGGGGCTTCCAGATCCGGTACGACGGCCGGCCGGGAACCGGTGTTGAAGTGGACGAGGACCTCGTGCCCCTGGAACTCCACATGCTCGACCAGACCGGTGAGCGCGACCTCACCGGGCCGGGCGGAGGCGGGCTTGGCGATGCGGATGGCTTCCGAACGCAGGCCGACGATCACCTCGCGGCCCTGCTGCACGCGCAGCAACTGGTGGTCCAGGGACAGGGGTTCGGGCAGCCGCAGGTACTGCTTGCCGAGGCTGATGGTCATCGCGCCGTCCAGCGGGGCGCGGACCAGGCCGCGCAGCAGGTTGATGCGCGGGGTGCCGATGAAGGCGGCGACGAAGACGTTGCGGGGCAGGGCGTACACCATGCGCGGGGTGCCCAGCTGCTGGAGGACTCCGCCGCGCAGCACGGCGACCCGGTCGCCGAGCGACATGGCCTCGGCCTGGTCGTGGGTGACGTACACCGTGGTGACGCCCAACTCCCGGGTCAGGCTGGATATTTCGGCGCGCAGATGGTTGCGGAGCTTGGCGTCCAGGTTGGACAGCGGCTCGTCCATGAGGAAGGCGGAGGGGTGGCGGGCGATGGCCCGGCCCATGGCGACGCGCTGGCGTTCGCCGCCGGAGAGCTGGCTCGGGAAGCGGTCCAGGAGGTCCTCGATGCCGAGCATGCGGGCGGTGGCGTCGACGCGGGGGCGGGGGTCCTCGTTCGGGTTCTCCACGCGCAGCGGGAAGCCGATGTTGCCGCGGCTCGTCATGTTCGGGTAGAGCGCGAAGTTCTGGAAGACCATCGCCATGTTCCGCTCGGACGGCAGGAGTTCGTTCGCCTCCTCGCCGTCGAGCAGCAGTCTGCCCTCGGTGATCTCCTCCAGCCCGGCGATCATCCGCAGCACCGTCGACTTCCCGCAGCCGGACGGTCCGAGCAGCACGAGGAACTCGCCGGGCCGGATGTCCAGCGACAGCCGGTCCACCACGCGGACGCCTCGCGTGTAGGCCTTGCTCACGTCGTGCAGGGAGATGGCGCGTGTCATGTGGAGTGCCCCCGGGGGCCGAATCAGGCGCTGGTGCTCCGCGGTCGAGAACGCTCCTTGAGGGGCGTCCGGGTCACGGAAGTTAACGGAATGTGTGCGGCCGGGGGAAGAGTTCGGGCGGTCCGGTTCACCCTGTGAAAAAGCGGACGATCCCCTTCAGCGGGTGGCGTGCGGGCGCCTGCCTTCATTTGGTGCGGGTGAGGTACGCGAAGACGACGGTGTTGCCCGCGTATCCGGTACGGCGGTGGTAGGCACCGCCGCAGGTGATCAGCCGCAGCTCGGGGCGCGAACGGGCGCCGTACACCTCCCGGTTCGGGAAGTGCGCCTTCTCGTACGTCCGCACGGCGTCGACGGTGTAGACGGCGGTTCGTCCGTCCGCGCGCCGCACCTCGACGAGGTGACCGGGGCCGAGCTCGTGCAGCCCGGCGAAGACGGCGGGGCCGCTGTCGGTGTCCAGGTGCCCGACGAGCACGGTGGTGCCCTGCTCGCCGGGCGAGGGCCCGCGCTCGTACCAGCCGACCTGGTCGGCGTCGCCCTCCGGGGGTGCGGTGAGCCGGTGGTCGCGGTCGAGGCCGAGCGGGATGACGGGGGCGTCCACGCCGATGTAGGGGACGAGGACGCGAGTGGGGCGGGAGCGGGGCAGGGGGTGGGGCGGGGGCGGCTGCCGACGGGGGTGGGCGGGGCGCGGGTCGGCGGCGATGCCGTGGGAACCGCTCGTGGCGGGCGTGCTGCCGGACGGCGCGTCCGGACCGGCGCCGGCCCGACCGTCCTGGCCGGCCCCGGCGTCGGATCGTGCGGCCCGGCCCGCCTCGGTGCCGGCCGGGTCCCCGCCCTGGGTGCACCGGACGGCGCCCGTCACCAGCGCGGCGGTCAGGACGACCGTTCGCGTCAGGCGGTAGGCGCGCGTCCGGTACCAGGGCCTGCGCCTGTGTCTACGACGCGCCATGCGGGCGGCGGCGGAGGCGGAACCAGACCGCGCCGGTGACCGCGGCGAGACCGACCGCCGCGGCGCCGGCGACCGGGCTGATCGCGGCGTCCCGGGCCAGCCCGCCACCTCCGGCTGGCGGGCCGCCGTTGGGGCCGCCGGTCATGCCGCCGGGACCGCCCGGCGTGCTCGGGGTCGGCTTAGGAGACGCGCAGTCGACCTTGAAGACCTTGAACTTGCCCGCGCCGTGCTGCTTGTTCGTCTTCCAGGTCAGCTTGTACATCCCGTTGGGCAGGCCGAGCGGCATGGTGTGGGCCGAGCCGTCGGCGGCGACAGTGAGCTTGCCGTCGAGGTGGCCGGTGCCCGCGCCGGGCCCGTTGGACTGCGGGTCGATGCTCCAGGTGACCTCCTCGGGCGGGGGCGTTCCGTCGAAGTTGAAGGCCGCGAGGTAGAAGTCGCAGACCTTCGGCTCGTTCCGCTGGTCGGTGAACGGAGTGCCCACCTCGTGGATCTTGACGTCTCCGTTGTCACCGGGCGCCGCGAGCGCGGGCGAGACGAGGAGTGTGCTCCCCGCGACGGTCAGGGCCGCCACGGCGGCGACGCGCACACCGGCGCGGTGTGACAAGGGTGTGGTGGACATGCGGGCGCCTCCGAGTCAGACGATTTTCATACAAATCGCAGTTCGTCTGACTCTCTTTCACATACGGCGCACGGATTGCGGAAGCGCGGCCCTGCGCCCCGCCGGATTTCCTCCTTCTGGAGCAGGCGACCGCATGGCCACCCCCGCCGACAGCAACAGCAGTCCGCCCAGCATCACGAACGGCGCCGCCACCCCCGCGACCCCGGCGACCAGACCTGCCGCGGCCGGCGCAGCCACCTGGCCGAGCCGGTTGCCGGTGAGCCGCAGCGCGAGCGCGGTCGAACGGGCGCCGTCGGGCGCCGCCTGCACGACCGTCGTCATGGACAGCGGCTGACCGACGCCGAGACAGAACCCCAGGACCGCCAGCATCAGCCCGAGCACCCACACCGGCACCGACAGCGCGACGCCGGCGCACAGCACCGCGGCCAGCAGACACGTCACCGTCAGCAGCAGGGGCCGGCCGAGCAGTCGTAGCAAGGGAGTCAGGACGAGCCGGCAGGCGATCGTCGCACCCGCCCGAATGCTGAGCAGCACGCCGATCACCGTCGGCGCGATGCCCCGGTGCTCGCCGACCACCGGGAGGTAGGCGGTGAGGATGTCGGTGGCGGACAGGACCGAGAGGCTGATGAGCATGCCCGCGGGGACGCCCCGGGCGCGCAGGATGGAGCCGACCGGGACGCGATCGCCTTGTGCGGTACGGGACTTGACGGCCGTACGGTCCTCGATGCGCCACAGCGAGGTGAACGCGACCGCCGCCCCCGCACCAGCCACCACCAGCGCCTTGGCGCTCGTGCCCGCCATGTCCGGGCCGCCGATCAGCGCGCCCGCGGCGATCGGGCCGATCAGCTGGCCGAGCGAGGCACCGATGGTGAAGTGGCCGAAGTTGCGGTCCTGTTCGTGCGGGGCGGACTGGCGGGCGACCAGGGACTGGGAGCCGATCACGAAGCAGAGGTGGCCGAGGCCCATGACTCCGCTCCAGATCGCCATCGTCCAGAGGGAGTTGGCCGTGCCGCTGAGCGCGCAGCCGCCCGCTATGAGGATCACGCCGGCCGGCAGCAGGGGTGCGCAGCGGCCGTGGTCGGTGCGGCGGCCCAGCGGTACGGCGACGAAGAGCGGGAGCAGGGCGTAGACGCCCGCGATGACGCCGATCGCCCGTTCGTCGGCGCCCAGCGCGAGGGCCCGGTAGGAGACGGCCGGCCGGGCCATCGACACCGCCCCCTGCGCGAAGCCGAAGGCGATGACGAGGCGTAGCAGCCAGCCGCGGTTCCTACCGGGCCCCATGTTCAGGTCCTCCGTCGTTCGGGTCAGATGATGCCGAACAGGATTCCTGCCCCGAGCACCACGAGTGATGTGAGGGCGGCCCACTTGACCACGAACCTGGTGTGGTCGCCGAACTCCACCTTGGCCATGCCGACCAGGACGTAGACGGCCGGGACGAGCGGGCTGGACATGTGCAGGGGCTGGCCGACGAGGGAGGCACGGGCGATCTCCAGGGAGGAGACCCCGTGGGCCTGGCCGGCCTCGGCGAGCACCGGGAGGATGCCGAAGTAGAAGCCGTCGTTCGACATGAAGTACGTGAGCGGGATGCTCAGGACGCCGGTGACGAAGGCCATGTGCGGGCCCATGCCGTCCGGGATGTTGTCGACCAGCCACCTGGCCATGTGGTCGACCATGCCGGTGCCCTGCAGGACGCCGGTGAAGACGGCGGCGGCGAAGACCATGCCGGAGACGTTCAGGACGTTCTCGGCGTGGGCGGCCAGGCGGGCCTTCTGGTCGGGGATGTGCGGGAAGTTGACGGTGAGCGCGGTCGCGGCGCCGAGCAGGAACAGCACCGGGATCGGCAGCCACTCCATGATCATGGCGGTCAGCAGGACGACTGTGAGCAGCGCGTTGAACCAGTACAGCTTGGGGCGCAGGGTGGCCCGGTTCGGGTCGAGGCCCTGGAAGCCCTCGTCCTCGGAGTCCTCCGGGAGGTCGGCGTGGGTGCCGGCGCCGGCGCCCGAACCGCCGCTCGCCGTGCGGGCCTTGCCGTCGGAACCGCCCGCGCCGACGAGCACGGTCTCGGCCTCCTGGGGCTCCAGCACCTCGTCCAGCGTCAGCACGCCGAGCCGCTTGCGCTCGCGACGGCCGAGGACGTACGCGAGCGCGATGACGAAGACCAGGCCCATGGCGAGCGCCGGGATCATCGGCACGAAGATGTCGCTGGCGTCGAGCTTCAACGCGGTGGCGGCGCGGGCGGTCGGGCCGCCCCACGGGAGCGTGTTCATCACGCCGTTGGCCATCGCGGCCACACCGGTCATCACGACCAGGCTCATCTTCAGGCGCTTGTACAGCGGGTACATCGCCGAGACGGTGATCATGAAGGTGGTGGAGCCGTCGCCGTCGAGCGAGACGATCGCGGCGAGCACGGCCGTACCGACGACGATCCGCAGCGGGTCGGCCTTGCAGAACTTCAGGATGGCCCGGACGACCGGGTCGAAGAGGCCGACGTCGATCATCACACCGAAGTAGACGATCGCGAACATGAGCATCGCCGCGGTGGGGGCGAGGCTGGTGACGCCGTCGATGACGTAGTCGCCGAGGTGGGCGCCCTTGCCGACGAAGACGCAGAACAGCGCCGGGATCAGCACGAGCGCCGCGATCGGCGACATCTTCTTCAGCATGATCAGGACCAGGAAGGTCGCGATCATGGCGAAGCCGAGGATGGTCAGCATGAGTGGATACCTAACGTTCGCCCTTGAACATTCCACCGGGGCAGGCGGTGCGAGGAACGTTAGGTCCGTTCAAACGGCGTTAACAAGACGTTGACGCGTGAGCAATAAGCGCAAAACTGCAGGTCACAGCTGCGCCATGATCTCGATGGGCACTCCGTTGAGGACCGCGTTGCCCGACAGCGGGTCGAGCAGGCTGCCGTCGAGGAGCTGGTTGACATTGACGCCGGGGTCGGTCGCGGCGTGGCTGAGGCGGGTGCCGGGGCGGTCGTGGCCCCAGCCGTGCGGCAGGCTGACCACGCCCCGGCGCACGCCGTCCGTGACCTCCGCGGGAGCCGTCACCTCTCCCCCGGCCCCCTTCACGCGTACGGCGTCCCCGTCCCGCACCCCGAGCCGCTCGGCGTCCTCGGGGTGGATGTGCAGCGTGCAGCGGTTGGTGCCGCCGGTGAGGGCGGGGACGTTGTGCATCCAGCTGTTGTTGGAGCGCAGATGGCGGCGGCCGACGAGGACGAGCCCGGCGGGAAGTTCGGTGAGGGAGCGCCGGAGCCTCGGGAGGTCCTCGGCGATCGGCTGCGGCAGCAGCTCCACCTTGCCGCTGCGGGTCTTCAGCGGCTGCGGCAGGCGTGACCGCAGCGGCCCGAGATCGATGCCGTGCGGGTGCGCGAGCAGCTCCTCAAGCGACAGCCCGTCCGGTCGTACGCCGAAGCCGTCGCCGTAGGGGCCGAGGCGCAGCATCATGTCGATCCGGCGCTCGGGGCCGTTCTCACCGGTCAGCAGGCCGGCGAGTTCCTTGGGGTCGCGGCCGTGCACCGGGGACCACGGCTCCTTGACCGCCTTGCCCAGGGTCTGGCCGACGACCAGGTCGTCGACGGCCGACGGGTCGGCGCCGTGCATGCCGGTCGCGGCGAGGATCAGCCGGGCGAAGATCTCCGCCTCGGCCATGCGGCCCGGCTCCAGCGGGACGGCGGGGCGGGTGTAGCGGACCTGATTGCGGACGGCGAGGGTGTTGAAGGCGAAGTCGTGGTGGGCGCTCTGGGAGGGCGGGGGCGGCGGCAGGACGACGTCGGCGTGACGTGTGGTCTCGTTCAGGTACGGGTCGATGCTGACCATGAAGTCCAGGCCGTCCAGAGCCTTGTCCAGCCGGTCGCCGTCGGGTGCCGACAGCACGGGGTTGGCGGCGGCGGTGATGAGCGCCCGGATGGGCTCGCCCTCCGCGGTCGCGGTGTCGATCTCCTCGGCGAGCGCGGACAGCGGCAACTCGCCCTTCGCCTCGGGGTGCCCGCTCACCCGCGAGTGCCAGCGGCCCAGGGCGAAGCCGTGGCTGGGTCCGGCGGGGCGGGGTGTGCGGTCGGTGGCGGCCTGCGGGAAGAGGGCGCCACCGGGGCGGTCGAGGTTGCCGGTGAGGATGTTGAGGACGTCGACCAGCCAGCTGCCGAGGGTGCCGTACGGGACGGTGCAGCTGCCGATGCGCCCGTACACGGCGGCGGTTGGCGCGCCGGCGAGCTCGCGGGCCAGGGTGCGGATGAGCGGGGCCTCGACGTCACAGGCGGCGGTGACGGCCTCGGGTGTGAAGTCCCGTACGGCGTCCCGGAGTTCCTCGACACCCATGACGTGCGGCGCCAACTCCCCCAGATCCACCAGGCCTTCCTCGAAGAGGGTGTACGCCATCGCCGCGAGGAGCAGCGCGTCGGTGCCGGGGCGGATCGCGATGTGGCGGTCGGCGAGCTTGGCGGTGCGGGTGCGGCGCGGGTCGATGACGGTGAGGGTGCCGCCGCGGGCCTTGAGGGCCTTGAGCTTGCCGGGGAAGTCGGGGGCGGTGCACAGACTCCCGTTGGACTCAAGGGGGTTGGCGCCGATCAGGAGCAGGTGGTCGGTGTGGTCCAGGTCCGGCACGGGGATGGCATTGGCGTCCCCGAACAGCAGCCCGCTGGAGACGTGCTTGGGCATCTGGTCGACGGTGGACGCGGTGAAGACGCTGCGGGTGCCGAGGCCGGCGAGCAGCACGGGCGGGTAGAGGCCGCCGGCCACGGTGTGCACGTTCGGGTTGCCGAGGACGACGCCGACGGAGTGCGGACCGTACCGCTCGACGACGCCGCGCACGCCGGCCGCCACGGCGTCGAAGGCCTCGCCCCAGGTGGCCTCGCGCAGCTCGCCGTCCTTGCGCACCAGCGGGGTCCGCAGCCGGTCGGGATCACCGTCGACGGCACCGAAGGAGGCGCCCTTCGGGCAGATGAACCCCTTGCTGAACACGTCGTCACGGTCGCCGCGGGCGCCGGTGACCCGGGTGCCCTCGACGGTGAGGGTCAGCCCGCAGGTGGCCTCGCACAGGGGGCAGATTCGCAGGGCGGTGCGGGACACGGGTCCTCCCGGAGGGCGGCGACGATGACGCTCGTACACGGGCGAGCATACCGACCGGTATGCACGGGCGGGAGTCCTCTCGGGGGTGAGGTCGGATACCCGCGAGCCGTCGGCCCGACACGCGCCGGGCCGGCCCGCAGCGGTCAGTCCAGCACCCGCGCCAGATACGCCCGCAGCATCTCCCGCGCCTCCTCGATGATCTTCTCGTCGCCCTCCGGGGCCACCCGGAAGGCCAGGTGGACCAGGGTGTCCGCGGTTTCCACGGCGATCAGGAAGGTGCGGCGCAGGTCCTCGTCCGGCTCGCGGTCGAGATAGCCGGAGAGCAGGTCGGTGAGGCGGTCGGCGACGCGGTGGTTGGGTTCGGCGTGGCGGGCGCCGACCGGGATCTGGTTGCCGAAGTCGACGAGGGAGAAGCCGGGGGCGGTGCGCTTCATGGCCAGGTACTCGTCGAGGACGGCGTCCATCGCGGTGCGCCAGCCGCCCTCACCGGTGGCCTTCTGGAGGCGCTCGGTGACGTTGTCCGTGAAGCGCTCCAGGTTGCGCTGGGCCAGGGCGTCGGCCATCTGCCGCTTGTTGCCGAAGAAGCGGTAGACCGAGCCGATGGGGACGCCGGCGCGCAGGGCGACGGCGCGGGTGGACAGGGCGTCGTAGCCGACCTCGTCGAGGAGGTCGGCGCAGGCGTCGAGGATCCTGGTGAGCCGTTCGGCGCTGCGCCGCTGCACGGGCGCTCGGCGTAGCGATGTCGCGTGGGGCACGGGTTTCATGATGCCTTTCCGACGCCTTCCGGTGAACCTCGCCCCCCTGTACGGAGGTTGATGCCCGATGCACTCATCCCGGCCGTGTCCGGGGCGTCACTCGCAGTGGCGGTGCCGGGAGCGGAGGCGTCCGGGGGGCCGCTCGCCGTGCCGTCCGGCTCCGAGGCGGTGATGTCGGCCGTGTTCTGCACGGGCTCGCCGTTCACGGCCCACACCGTGCCGTCGTCGGCGTACAGCCGGGCCGTGACGTGGTGGGTCCCGCGCGGGACGAGCCGGGCCGGGAGGCGGTACGCGGTGCCGCGCAGCCGGGTGACCAGGCGGTCGTCGACGAAGAGGTAGGCGAAGCCACGGCCGGCCACCGCCTGCGACTTCGTCCCGGCGGGCGAGAAGCGGAAGTTGCGCACGGTCAGCCGTACGTCCCAGGTGTCGTCGGTGTCGGGCCGCACCTCGATGCCGACCTCGGGCGCGCCCTTCTTGTCCACCTCGCGCAGATGCCGCCCCTCCTTGTCGGTGCCGTCGAGGATCTTGCCCACGGGGGAGGTCGACGCGCCGGCCTTCCCCTCGTGCGCACCACTGGACCCGCAGCCCGCGGATCCGCCCAGGAGCAGCACACAGGCCGCGAGCACGGCAAGAACTCCCCGCGTCCACGACATGCCCGGGAGCGTAGAACAACGGTCCGACAGTCGGATCCCCCTGGAGTCCTGTTCTCGTTCCTCCCTGGTGAGGAGATTCCCCGCTGGTGAGGAGGTCCGGTGGACCTCTTGCGCCCGCGAAACCGCAATCCTACGGTGTTACATAGGAATGGAGTCGCAAGGGAGCGATCATGAGCTGGGAAGCGCGCAAGACCGCCGAGGGGCTGACCTACCTCTCCGGCTTCGGCAACGAGCACAGCTCCGAGGCGGTGCCCGGCGCCCTGCCCGAGGGCCGCAACTCGCCGCAGCGCGCACCCCTCGGGCTGTACGCCGAGCAGCTGAGCGGTTCGGCCTTCACCGAGCCGCGCGCCCACAACCGCCGCTCCTGGCTCTACCGCATCCGCCCCTCGGCCGCCCACCCGCCCTTCACGCACACCCACAACGGCTGGATCCGCACGGCCCCCTTCACCGAGTCCGTCCCCGACCCCAACCGCCTGCGCTGGAACCCGCTCCCCGACCCCGCCGACGGCACCGACTTCCTGGCCGGCCTGTGGACCCTCGGCGGCAACGGCGACGCGACCCAGCGCACCGGCATGGCCGTGCACCTCTACCACGCCAACGCCTCGATGGACCGCGTCTTCAGCGACGCCGACGGCGAGCTGCTGATCGTCCCGGAGCAGGGCGGCCTGCTGCTGCACACGGAGTTCGGGCTGCTGCACGCGGAGCCGGGACATGTGGCGCTCATCCCCCGTGGGGTGCGCTTCCGTGTGGAGCTGCTCGATACTTCCGCCCGCGGTTATGTGTGCGAGAACTACGGCGCCCCCTTCCGCCTCCCCGACCTCGGCCCGATCGGCGCCAACGGCCTCGCGAACGCCCGTGACTTCCGGGCACCCGTCGCCGCGTACGAGGACGTCGAGGGCCCGGTGGAGGTGGTGAACAAGTTCTGCGGCAACCTCTGGCAGGCGACGTACGACCACTCCCCGCTCGATGTCGTCGCCTGGCACGGCAACCATGTGCCGTACGTCTACGACCTGCGCCGTTTCAACGTCATCGGGACCATCTCGTACGACCATCCCGATCCGTCGATCTTCACGGTGCTGACGTCTCCGTCGGACACCCCGGGCCTGGCCGGCGTCGACTTCGTGGTGTTCGCGCCGCGCTGGCTGGTCGGCGAGGACACCTTCCGGCCGCCGTACTTCCACCGGAACGTGATGAGCGAGTACATGGGCCTGATCGAGGGCGCGTACGACGCGAAGACGGCCGGGAAGGGGGGTTTCGTGCCCGGCGGCGGCTCGCTGCACAACATGATGTCGGCGCACGGTCCGGACCGGGAGACGTTCGACCGGGCGAGCGCCGCCGAGCTGAAGCCGCAGAAGGTCGACGACGGGCTTGCGTTCATGTTCGAGACCCGCTGGCCGGTCACGCTCACCGCGCACGCGGCCCAGGCGGAGCACCTGCAACCGCACTACGACGACGTGTGGAAGGGCCTGGAGCGCCACTTCCGCCCGTTGCACTGATCGCGAACGACCGGTACGGATAGGCCGTGACCTCCTTCGCCCCGGACTCGATCGTCCTGAACCGCAAGCTGCCGCTCTGGTACCAGGTCTCGCAGTCCCTGCGCGCCTCGATACTCGGCCGCTCGCCCCAGGACCCCCTCCGGCTGCCCACCGAGGAGCAGCTGGCGGGGCACTACGGGGTGAGTGTGCTGACCATGCGGCAGGCGCTGAAGGAGCTGGAGGACGAGGGCCTGATCACCCGGCACCGGCGCCGGGGCACCTTCATCGAGCCCGACGCCCGGCGGGGCACCCCGGTCCGCCTGCTGGGCTCGGTGGACGCGATCGTGGCCCAGCAGTCCGGCATGACGACCGAGCTGCTGGAGCACGGCCACGCGCCCGTGCCGGCCGAACTCGCCGAGTACTTCCCGGAGATCGACGAGGTGGCCACGTACCACCGCCTGCGCAGCGACGAGAAGACGGGCGAGCCGACGAACCACGCGCGCAACTACGTCCGTCCCGAGATCGCCGACCGCATCGACCCGTCGGACCTGGTGCGCTGGCCGATGACCAGGGTGCTGCGGGACGTCGTACGGGCGGACATCAGCCGTATCACGGACACGGTGGAGGCCCGGCTCGCCGATCCGGAGACGGCGCGGCTGCTCCAAGTCCCGCTGCTCAGCCCGATCCTGCACTACACGGGTGTGACCTACGACGGGGCGGGAAGGGTGCTGGACGCGGCGGTGATCCACTACCGGGGTGACCGCTTCTCGTTCACGGTGACCCTGGACGCCACATGAGCTCACTGTCCGTGCCAGGTCGTACGATGCCGAGCGTGACGCAACACGACGACGCTCCGCCGCTGGCGGACCTCATGCCGTGGTCCGTCGCACCGCCGCGGCTCGGCCGGGGGTGGCCGACGGGCCCCGACGCGGCATCCCTGAAGGCCCGCTGGGACGCGCTGCTCAAGGCCGACGGCCCCGACCGGGAGGCCCTGTTCGAGCCGACCCGCTCGCGCACCCTGCACTCCGCGGTCGGGCAGCTGCCGGGCCAGTCGAGCGGCACGGAGAAGCTCGTCCGCGCCTCGGGCCCCGCCCCGGAGCCGGTACGGATCCTGCACGCCCCCTTCGACGAGCAGTGGCTGATCCCGGACCACCGGCTGATCGACTCGGCCCGGCCGGAGTTGTGGCGGGTGGCGGACGAACACCAGGTCTTCGTCGTCGAGGCCGCTGCGGAGCCTCCGGGGCCGCACGTCCTCGCGACACCCCACCTTCCCCTCCTCCGCCCCGGCCGCGTCCGGCCGCTGTACCGCCGTCCCGGCGGCGGCGAACCCAACCTGGCGCCAGGCCTGTTGGAGCACCTGAGCAGCCGCCTGGGCCACTCGGTCGAGCCGCTGGACGTGCTGGCCTGGATCCTGGCGGCGGCACGGGCGGACCTGACGGTCCCGCTCACCCAGGACGCCGAACTCTGGTCGCGCGGTGTGGAGTTGGGCCGCCGCATGCTCTGGCTGATGCGCCGCAACGGCGAGCGCCCCAAGCTGCCCGGGGGCCGCCGCCCGTACGTCCGCGCGCCCCTCCCCTCCCGCCCGCTCACCGTCGGCTACGACCGCGACGAGGAGACCCTGCTGCTGGACGAGGGACGTATCTCGCCGGTGCCGCCGGAGGCCTGGGACTTCGAGGCGGCCGGGGTGCGGGTCCTGGAGCAGTGGTTCACGACGCGGACCGCGGAGGCCGAGCCGGGCACGCTCGCGGCGATCCGTCCGACGACCTGGCCGCAGCCGTGGACCTCGGAGCTCCTCGAACTGATCACGGTCCTCGCCCTGCTCGCGGAAGTGCGGCCCCTGCAGGCGGAGTTGACGATCACGGAGCCGGTCTCGGCGGGCGACCTGGCGAAGGCGGGTGTGCTTCCCGTGCCGGAGACGGCTCGGAAGCCGGCCTCGGTGCTGGACCACCACGAGGAAGGCCCCGAGGGCCAGTTCGCGCTGATCTGAGCCCTGGCGGTCCAGGCCCTGACGGTCTAGCCCCTGGCGGGATCGAAGGCGTCCAGCACCCGCGCCAGCGCCAGGTCGAACACCGCGTCCAGATCGATCGGCCCCGGGTCCTCCATGAACGCGGCCGCCATCCTGGGATACGCCCCACCGGCGATCTGACTGCCCAGATAGGCGATCCGCACCGCGTTCTCCTGCTCTTCCGACCACGGCAGGTTGCGGGTCCGCTCGGCCGTGGCCAGCTCGTTGGACACGTACATCGTCACGACACCGTTGAGCAGCCCGATCAGCTGCATCTTCATGCCGTACTTCATGTCCTGGAGCGGATCCAG
Organism: Streptomyces sp. NPDC047081; assembly: GCF_040643775.1. Taxonomy (NCBI): domain Bacteria; kingdom Bacillati; phylum Actinomycetota; class Actinomycetes; order Kitasatosporales; family Streptomycetaceae; genus Streptomyces; species Streptomyces sp. NPDC047081. The sequence continues at coordinate 54,759 of NZ_JBEYUY010000037.1, forward strand.
ACAGGCCAGGCAGCGCTCCAGGTACCGCAGCGCGTTCGGGCTGAAGCCGTACAACGGTGACATCAGCCGCGGCAGCCAGGGGTGCCGGTGCATCAGCGTCCGCGTCTGGTGCGCCACCCGCAGCATGTCGGCCCGCCAGTCCCCCGACGGCTCCCACTCCTCGTGCTCGCCGCTGACCGCGTCCACCATCAGCTCGTACAGGTCCTCCTTACGGGGGACGTAGTTGTACAGGGACATCGTCCCGCACCCCAGCTCGGCCGCGACATGCCGCATCGACACCGCGTCCAGGCCGCCCTCGTCGGCGAGCTTCACCGCCGCCGCCGCGATGTCGGCGCGGCTGTACGCCGGCCTCGGCCCGCGGCCCGCCCGCTCGGGACGCGCCCAGATCACTTCGGGTACCGCCGCTCGGCCCGCCATCGATCATCACCTCGGCCACCATCCTAGTTACGTACAGCGTACGTAGTGCGCTATGGTCGACCCATGGCTACTACGTACGCTGTACTTAGTGAAGGGCTGGAGAAGCGGTTCGGCGATGTGCACGCGGTGCGCGGGCTGGATCTCGCGGTCGCCCAGGGCACCGTCTGCGGTGTCCTCGGGCCGAACGGGGCGGGCAAGACGACGGCGGTACGGCTGCTGACCACGCTGCTGCGGCCGGACGCGGGCTCCGCGCGGATCGCGGGGCACGATCTGGTGCGGGAGGCGGCGGCGGTACGGCGCAGCATCGGCGTCACCGGGCAGTACGCGTCGGTCGACGGCGATCTGACCGGCCGGGAGAACCTGCGGCTGTTCGCGCGGCTGCACCGGGTCCGGGCGCCCGGCGAGCGGGCCGGTGAGCTCCTCGACCGGTTCGGCCTCACCGAGGCCGCCGACCGGCCCGCGTCGACGTACTCGGGCGGGATGCGCCGCCGCCTCGACCTCGCGGCGAGCCTGATCCGCCGTCCCGAGGTGCTGTTCCTGGACGAGCCGACCACCGGACTCGACCCGGCCAGCCGCACGCTGATCTGGGAGGCGGTGCGCGAGCTCACGGCGGACGGGACGACGGTGCTGCTGACCACGCAGTACCTGGAGGAGGCCGACCAACTCGCCGACGACATCGCCCTGGTGGACCGGGGGCGGGTGGCGCACACCGGTTCACCGGCGCAGTTCAAGGCGCTGATCGGGTCCTACGTCGAGGTGGTCGTCGCCGGTCCCGACGTGATGGCGCAGGCGGCCGGCGTGCTCGACCAACTCACGGGCGCGCAGCCGTCGTTCGACCACGAGCGGCACGCGGTCGGCGCGGTCACCCGGGACCCGACGCTCACCCTGCCGCGCCTGGTGCGCGAACTCGACGCGGCGGGCGTGCCGTTGCTCGACGCGAGCCTGCGCACGCCGACCCTGGACGACGTCTTCCTCCGGCTGACCGACCGCTCCTCGGAGCACGTGGACGACAAGGAGCCCGCGGTATGAGCGCGTTGACCTACGACGGCATGGCGATGGTGGGCCGGCAGCTGCGGCGGGTCCGCAACAGCCCGGGGCTCGCGGTCCTCACCCAGGTGATGCCGATCAACATGCTGCTGTTCTTCGGTTACGTCTTCGGCAGCGCGCTGGCGATGCCGGGCCGCGAGTACCGCTCGTTCCTGGTGCCGGGGCTGCTGGTGGCGACCGCCGCGGGCGGGATCATGACCGGGATGTTCCAGGCGGCGGCCGACTCGCACCGGGGTGTCATGGACCGGTTCCGCACGATGCCGGTGAGCCGGGCCGCCGTGCCGCTCGGGCAGGGAGTGGCCGACCTGGTGGTAACGGCGATCGGGACGGTGCCGCTGCTCCTTGTCGGTCTCGCGGTGGGCTGGCGGATCGAGGGGAGCGTGCTCGAAGTGGCGGGCGCGGTGGGGCTGTTGCTGCTGTTCCGGTTCGCGTGCACGTCGGTCGGGATCTTCCTCGGGCTGCTGACCCGCAGCGAGGACGCGGCCGGGCAGCTGGGGGCCTCGACGTTCATCCTGCCGCTGCTGTCGAACGCGTACATCCCGACCGACGGGCTCGCGGGGTGGCTGCGGACCCTGGCCGAGTGGAATCCGATCAGCGCGGTGACGACGGCCCTGCGGGACCTGTTCGGGAACGCTCCGGTGCCGGCGGACGGCGCCTGGCCGGTGACGCATCCGGTCGCCGGGTCACTGGTGTGGAGCGTGGCGCTGATCGCGGTGTTCCTGCCGCTGGCCGTGCGGAGGTACGCGCACGGGGAGCGGTGACCCCGACGGCCGGGGAAAGGGGGGTTGTCTTCGGTACCGAGCGGGTGGAACGTACCGAAGACAACCTCCAGGGCATGGTCAGGCGCGACGCCGCACCGGTCGCGGGAACGCCGGTGCGGCTCAGCGCCCGCCGAAGAGCGAACGCGTCAGCCGGCGCAGCGGCGCGAAGAGCGAGACGCGACGCATGCGCGCGCCCCTGTCGCTGCGGTTCTGCGTGGTGTCACGCGCGGTCAGCTCACGCATCAGCAACGTCGCCTCGGCCGTCTTCTGCTGCGGCACGGCGGGACCCGCCAGCACCGAGAGATGACGGTCGAGGCGCGAACTGGTCGCGCTGCTCCCGCAGGTGATCGCAGGGACCCTCGCCCTGCTACGTGTTATCTGTTCCATGTCACTCCCCACCCGTACGAGTCCACCCGGCCCGGGCAGGGTAACCCTATCGCCCCAACCGGGCACTCGTGTATCGCGGTCACAGGATTCACCTTCCCTGCAAGGGTGTTGACGACTCCTCCTTCGTCACTCTCCGAATCCAACCGATTTCAGGGCGAGTTGGACAATGGGCTGGCTGGTGGGCTGTGCTGAGCCTCCGTCGGGCTCGACGGTCACAGCGAGTGATGTAGCCGACTTGTTGAGGTCGGTGGCGACCAAGGGCGTGTCGCCGCCCTCGAAGAGCCCGAGGGAGCGTGGTTGCGCGCCGGGGCGCATGAGCCACAGCTGGTGCACGCGTCCGCCCGACGGTTCGCCGTATCCGCTCAGGGTGACGACCGCCTGCCCCTCGGAAGCCGAGGCGATCACCCCCAGACTTCGGCCCTGGGCGTCCTTGCCGATGGTCGCGCGCGCGTCGGGAGCTGCGAGAACGTGGTTGATCTCACGTGCCTGGGACTGCGCGGCGTCCAGCTTGTCCTGGGTCTGCCGGGCCTGCACGGCGAACAGGGAGGCCACCACGAGCGCCGCCGCGGCCGTCGCCGTGGCGAGCGGCACGAAGAAGGGGCGGCGCTCGCGGGGCGCACGGGTGCGTCCCGGCGGCGGCTGCGTGCCCCAGACGTGCGGCGGCAGCTGCGGCGTGTGCTCCCGCACCGGCCCCGGCTCCTGCGGAGTCGTGCGTACGGCGGCCAGCACCCGGTCGCGCATCGCGGCCGGCGCCGGAGCCGCCGTCGACCAGGCGAGCCGTACCGCGTCCTCGGACAGCGCCCGTACCTCGGCGGCGCACATGTCACAGCCTTTCAGATGCTTCTCGAAGCGGATCCGCTCCCCCGGTTCCAGGGCGTCGAGCGCGTAGGGCGCCGCGAGCGAGTGCAGATCCCCGCGATGGAACATTCGGTCGAGGAGACTCATGCGACACCTCCCAGGCATTTGCGCAGCTGGGTGAGTCCATCGCGCATACGGGTCTTGACCGTCCCCAGCGGCAGCGAGAGCCGGTCGGCCACTTCACGGTACGTGTAGCCGTCGTAGTAGGCGAGCGTGACGGACTGGCGCTGCAGCGCGGTGAGGCGGTCCAGGCAGCGGCGCACCCATTCGCGCTCCAGGCCGGCCTCGACCTCCTCGGCCACATGGTCGAAGGCGGGGTTGTTGGCGGCCCGGCGGGCCTCGCGCTGCTCGCGTTCGCCGGCCGCGCGGGCGCTGCGGACGCGGTCGACGGCGCGGCGGTGCGCCAGAGTGAGGACCCAGGACAGCGCGCTGCCGCGTCCGGGGTCGAACCGCGCGGCGGACCGCCAGAGTTCGAGCAGCACTTCCTGAGCCACCTCCTCCGACTGCGCCGGGTCCCGCACGACCCGGCGCACCAGTCCGAACACCGGACCGGACACCAGGCCGTACAGCTCCTCGAATGCCTTCTGGTCGCCGCCCGCGACGAGCACCAGAAGTTCGTCCGCCTCCAACTCGATCCCCCTCTTCCCCGACCGCACGCGGCCCCTTCCCTGTCCCGGTAGGCATTCGCAGCGAGCGCGCCTCTGGATGGGTACGGATCAGACCGCCGAAAACGCGGGTCCGCAGCCCACCGAACAAGATTGCCGTCCGCACTGAAACAAGATTCCGGGTTCGCCGTAAAGACGTTTGGGATTCGACCAATCCACCCTGCCGACCGCTCCGAATCAGCGTTCGTCAGGCAAGTTGGGACTGAGGACGGACGGCATGACACCTATCTCCAGGAGCGGCTCGGGACGCAGGAGCATCGCGACCCTGATAGCCAGTGCGCTGGCCGCCGGCGGGCTCGCGGCCGCCGGTGTGGCCACGCTGGAACCGGGGGCGGCCTCCGCCTCCAGCCACCGGGAGGCCCCGCTCATCTCGGGGCAGCCCCAGTACGACAACACGGACCTGTACGCGTTCGTCAGCCCGGACAAGCCGGACACGACGACGCTCATCGCCAACTTCATCCCCATGGAGGAGCCGGCCGGCGGTCCGAACTTCTACCAGTTCGCGGATGACGCCCAGTACGACATCCACATCGACAACAACGGTGACGCGCAGGGCGAGTTGCTGCTGCGCTACACGTTCAACACGCAGATCAAGAACAAGAAGTCGTTCCTGTACAACACGGGCGTGGTCAGCAACCTGACCGACCCCGACCTGAACATCACGCAGACGTACGACCTCGAACTGATCAAGCTGAAGAAGCAGAAGGTCGTCTCCGAGACCAAGCTCGCCGACGACATCCCGGTGGCGCCGTCGGACGTCGGCAAGGCCTCGATGCCCGACTACGGCAAGCTGCGCGACCAGGCGATCTACAAGCTCTCGAACGGCGGGCAGACCTTCGCCGGCCAGGCCGACGACCCGTTCTTCGCGGACCTGCGCGTCTTCGACCTGCTGTACGGCGGGAACCTCTCCGAGGTCGGCCGGGACACCCTCAAGGGCTACAACGTCAACTCGATCGCGCTGCAGCTGCCCACGGACATGATCACGGAGTCCAAGAAGCAGCCGATCGTCGGCATCTGGTCGACCGTCCAGCGCAAGAACGCCCAGGGCTACTACGAGCAGGTCTCACGCCTGGGCAACCCGCTGGTCAACGAGGTCGTCAACCCGCTGAAGGACAAGGACAAGTTCAACGCGTCCTCGCCGTGGAACGACGGGCAGTTCCTGAAGAACGTGACCAACCCGGAGCTGCCGAAGCTCATCGAGGCCATCTACAAGATCAAGGCCCCGGCGGAGCCTCGCAACGACCTCGTCGACGTGTTCCTGAAGGGCGTCAAGGGCCTCAACCAGCCGCCGTACGTGCGGCCGGCGGAGGAGCTGCGCCTGAACACGTCCATCAAGCCGACGGCCTCTCCGAAGCGGCTGGGCGTCCTCGACGGTGACAACCAGGGCTTCCCGAACGGCCGTCGCCTCACCGACGACGTGATCGACGAGGCGCTCCAGGTCGTGGAGGGCGAACTCGTCGGTTCCAAGAACGACTTGGGCGACGCGGTGGACAAGAACGACAAGGGCTTCGGCAAGTACTTCCCGTACCTGGCCAACCCGACCGCCGGTTCGCGCGGTGCCACCGCCAAGGGTGTCGCCAGCGGCAGCGACGTCAAGAACCAGCTCGGCGACGCGCTGCAGCCGGCGTCCTCCGGCGGGATGAGCAACACCGGTCTGATCGCCGCCTCCGCGGGCGGTGGCGCGGCCGGGATCGCGCTGATCGGCGCGGGCCTGATGTGGTGGCGCCGGATGCGCAGCCGCGTGTACTAGGCCCTTTCGGACCGGGGCCGGGGCCTGACTCCCCGGCCCCCATCGACTGGCGCGGCCCGTTCCGTACCCATCCCCCACGGCCGGGCCGCGCCGCACAACCTTCTTTGACAGCACGCCGATTGAGGAGAGGGCATGGGCCCGCGCAGCAACGACACCGAAGGCTTCGAAGAGAGTGCCGAGGACGTCAGTGAGTCGTCTGCGGGCACCTCCGAAGAGGTGACCGACGTCGACGACGAGCGTGTCGCCGCCGTCCGTCGGGTGGGTGAGGCCGGTAAGCGGCTGCGGGCCGTCCAACTCGGCGGTACCGCCGTGCTGTTGGCCATCGCCCTCACCGGTGGGTCCATCGCCTTCGGGGCGCTTAGGGATCACGGCGGTACGAGTGTCGCCGCCGCTCCCAGCGCCATGTCCCCCGCGCTCCTCAACAGCGGGAACATCGACGCCAGCATCACCGCGTTGCAGGCCCAACTCCGGTCCCAGCCAAAGGACTACGGCAGCTGGGCCACCCTCGGGCTCGCATACGTCGAGCAGGCCCGCACCAAGGGCGACCCGTCCCGCTACCCGCAGGCCGACAAGGCGCTGAAGCGGTCCCTCGACATCAAGGCCGGCAACGAGCAGGCCGTCACCGGACAGGCCGCCCTCGCCGCCGCCCGGCACGACTTCAAGGACGCGCTGAAGTACGCGGACCAGGTGCTGAAGGAGAACCCCTACAGCCAGAACGCCCTCTCCTCCCGGATCGACGCCCTCGTCGAACTCGGCCGCTACGCCGACGCGTCGAAGGCCGCCGACACCGCGGACACCCGGCGCCCCGGCATCCCCGTCTTCACCCGGTATGCGTACGTGCACGAGCTGCGCGGCGACGTGAAGACGGCCCGGCGGGTGCTCGAACAGGCGCTCTCGGTCTCCAGCACCCCCGGCGACATCTCCTACGTCGCCGCCCAACTCGGGCTGCTCGCCTGGAACCAGGGCGACTACAAGAGCGCGCTCACCTATTACGCCCGGGCGCTGGCCGCCGACGACAACTACCTCCCGGCCCTGGAGGGCCGTGCCCGCGCCCAGTACGCGAGCGGCGACAAGGCCGCCGGGCTCAAGGGCATGGAGCAGGTCGTCGCCCGCTATCCGCTGCCCCAACCCCTCGTCGAACTCGGCGAGATGTACGAGGACCGGGGCAAGGACGGCGACAAGGCCAAGGCCCGCGACCAGTACGCCCTGGTCGACGCCTGGACCGCGCTCGCCCGCGCCAACGGCGTCAACGCCGACCTCGACACCGCGCTCGCCGCCGCCGACCACGGCGACAAGGCCTCCGCCCTGCGCGCCGCGCGCGCCGAGTGGGCCCGCCGCCACACCGTGCACACGGCGGACGCCCTCGCCTGGGCGCTGCACGTCAACGGCAAGGACGCCGAGGCCCTCCCGTACGCCAAGCAGGCCACGGCCACCGGCCTCCACAACGCCACGTTCCTCTACCACCGCGGCATGATCGAGCGCGCCACCGGCCACGCCGAGGACGCCCGCGCCTCCCTGCGGGCCGCGCTGAAGCTCAACGCCGGCTTCTCCCCGCTGGGCGCGAGCGAGGCCCGTAAGGCACTCAAGGACCTGGAGGCGGCCAAGTGAATCCCCGTCGGTTGCTCGCCTCCACCGGGGCCGTCCTCACGGCGGCCTGCGCGCTCGCGCTGATCCCTTCCACCAGCGCGAGCGCGCACCCCCTCGGCAACTTCACCGTCAACCGTTACGACGGCCTCGTCGCCGCCCCCGGCAAGCTCCGCGTCGACCACGTCGAGGACCTCGCCGAGATCCCGGCCACCCAGGCCAAGCCGGACATCGAGCGGCTCGGCATGAGCACCTGGGCGAAGGAGCGGTGCGACAAGGCCGCCGAGGGCAGCAAGCTCACCGTCGACGGGCGGGCGACGACCCTGACGGTCGGCGGCAGCAAGGCGCAGACCCGGCCCGGACAGGCCGGCCTCAACACCCTGCGGGTGGAGTGCCGGTTCACCGCGGAGCTGCCCGAAGCCAAGAACCTCACCGTCGGCTTCCACAGCGCGGGCGCCACGACCGGCCCCGGCTGGCGGGAGATCACCGCGCGCGGCGACCGGATGACGCTGACCGCGACGGACGTACCGAAGAAGTCGATCTCGGGTGAACTGACCAGCTACCCCAAGGAGTTGCTCTCCTCCCCCGCCGACACCTCGTCCGCGTCGCTGCGCGTGCGCCCCGGTGGACCGGCCCTGGTCGAGGACGAGACGAACGCTCCCGCCGCCTCCGTGCTGCCGCGCGGCGCCGACCGCTGGACCCGCGCCCTGGACTCCCTGGTCGCCCGGCACGACCTGACCTTCGGCTTCGCCGCGCTCGCCCTGCTCATCGCGGTCTTCCTGGGCGCGATGCACGCGCTCGCCCCGGGCCACGGCAAGACCCTGATGGCCGCCACGGCGGCGGCCCGCGGTGGCCGCGCCCGCCTCAAGGACGTCATGCCGCTGGCCGCGTCGGTCACGGTCACCCACACGCTGGGCGTCGTCGCGCTCGGCCTCCTGGTGACGGCCGGCTCCGCCGCCGCGCCCTCGGTGATCACCTGGCTGGGCATCGCGAGCGGCGTCCTGGTGATCATGGCGGGCGCGAGCCTGGTACGGCGGGCCTGGCGCAATCGCGGCCCCGGACACGGGCATGCGCACCCGCACCCCTCTGGCCCCGACGGCCACACCCACGACCACCCCCACGGGACCGGCCACACGCACGACCACCCCCACCCCCACACGCACGACACCGAGGAGACCGAGGAACGCGCCCTGGTCCTGGTCGCCGCCCACGCGGAGACCACTTCGGCGACCACGGAGACCCACCCGCACACGCACTCCCCCGGGCACAGCCACGATCACGACCACTCACACAGTCACGATCACGGCCACACGCATGCCCACAGCCACCACACGCACGACCACTCCGACACCATCGAGCACACCCACGGCGGCTTCACCCACACCCACTCCATCGCCCCGACCCTCCGCGGCACGATCCTGCTCGGCTTCGCCGGTGGTCTCGTGCCGAGCCCGTCCGCGGTCGTGGTGCTGGTCGGCGCGATGGCGCTGGGGCAGGCCTGGTTCGGGCTGCTGCTCGTCGTCGCGTACGGCGTGGGGCTCGCCCTCACCCTCACCGCGGCCGGGTTCGCGGTGGTCAAGCTGGGTACGGGAATGAACCGGGTGCTGGACAGGCGCCCCCGCTGGACCACCCACCCGATGGCGACCCTGATCCGCCGGGCGACCCCGCTGGCGTCGGCGTTCCTCGTCGTGGCGCTGGGGATCGGATTGGTTCTCAAGGGGGCGGCATCCGCACTCGGCTGAGCTACGTTTGTGAAGAAAACGCGCGGAGTGGAGAAATCGCACGGATGCGAATGGGGGACGCCCGTGTCCGAAGAACCGGGCAGTGAACGTCTGATCGCGGGCCGCTACCGTCTCCTGTCCCCTCTCGGCGAGGGCGGCATGGGCACGGTGTGGCGGGCCCGCGACGAGGTCCTGCACCGCGAGGTCGCCGTCAAGGAGGTGCGCGCGCCCGCCGGGCTGCCGGCCCAGGACGTGGAGCGGATGTACGCCCGTCTGGAGCGCGAGGCGTGGGCGGCCGCGCGGGTCGCCAACCGCAACGTTGTCACGGTGTACGACGTGGCCACGCAGGACGGCCGCCCGTGGATCGTGATGGAGCTGGTCCGCGGTATCTCGCTGGCCGAACTGCTGGACGCCGAGGGCCCGTTGGAGCCACAGCGGGTCGCGCACATCGGCGCCGAGGTGCTGGCCGCGCTGCGGGCCGCACACGAGGCCGGGGTGCTCCACCGGGACGTGAAGCCGGCCAACGTACTGCTGTCGAACGACGGCCGGGTGGTGCTCACCGACTTCGGCATCGCGCAGGTCGAGGGCAGTTCGGCGCTGACGATGACGGGCGAGGTGATCGGCTCGCCCGAATTCCTGGCCCCCGAGCGGGCGTTGGGACGCACCCCCGGCCCCGAGTCGGACCTGTGGTCGCTGGGCGTGCTGCTGTACGCGGCCGTCGAGGGCAACTCCCCCTTCCGCCAGAACACCCCGCTGAGCACCCTGCGCGCGATCGTCGACGAGGAGCTGCCGCCGCCGCTGCGGGCCGGCCCGCTCACCCCGGTCGTGGAGGGCCTGCTGCGCAAGGACCCCGCCGAGCGGCTCTCCGCAGACCGGGCCGAGCAGGACCTGCGGATCGTCGCGGCCGGGGGCACGCCCCGCACGAACGGCTTCCAGGCGACGCCGTACCCGTCGACGATCGCGGCCTACCCGGAGCAGGCGCCGACTCAGCAGACGCCGTATACGACCCCCCGCACCCAGCCGGTGCCGAGCCCGGGTACGACCGCCACCGCCGCCCCGCCGCCGGACCGCAACCGCCGTGCCGGGGTCGTCCTGATCGTCGGCGTGGTGGTCCTCGCGCTGGCGCTGGCCGGGCTGACGTACGGGCTGCTGAACCGGGACAACGGCAGTGGGGACAACAACACCGGCAGCGACAACACCCGCTCCGACACGGCGACTTCGGCCGGCCCCACCGACACGAACCCCGGCGGCGACACCACGCCGAGCAAGAGCAGCAGCCCGAGTTCCACGCCGCAGTCGGTCAGCGTGACGCTGACGGGGTCCAACACGGAGTACTCCGGCAGCTGTCCGCCCGACCAGAGCGACGCACCCGGCTTCACGGCGACGATCTCGGTGGGGAGGCTCCCGGCCGAGGTCAGCTATCGCTGGGTGTCGAAGGACGGGCAGGTGATGGATCCGGGGTGGAAGACCATGTCCTTCCCGGAGGGCGGCGGCAAGTCCAAGCAGGACAGGGCGTTCGTGACGACGTACGACAAGACCGGGACCTTCAGCAACTCGATCAGTGTCGAGGTGCGTTCGCCGAAGGCGACTACGTCCAACTCTGTGCCGTTCTCGGTGACCTGTGTGGGGGAGACCCCGACGGGCGGGGCCTCCCCCAGTACTTCGGCGTCGCCTTCGCAGTGAGAAGGACGCGTGGTCAGGCCGCGCTGGTCAGCACGGGCAGATAGCCGCCGGACTGGCCGGACGCGGTCGGGTGGTAGGACTCGCCGATGTTGAGCAGGTTGAGGCTGTGCAGCCACGCGCTGCCGGAGCAGAGCTCGTGGCCGGTGAAGGTGGAGCGGACGTCACCGAAGGTGAAGCCGTGGTCGGCCGCGGCCTTGGCGGTGGCGGTGTCCAGGTAGTCGGCCGCGTCGTTGATCGCCTTCCGCTTGGTCTCGGAGAGGCCGACGCAGGTGGTGCCGAGTTTGTAGAAGCGGGGGTAGCCGAGGACGACGACGTGGGCGTTCGGGGCCTTGCTGCTGATCGCCGAGTAGACGTTGTCGAGCTGACCCGGGAGCGTCGAGTCGACGTACGCCTTCGCGGTGTTGATGCGTGAGAGGCAGGCGCTGTCGGACTGGAGCACACAGGTCGTCATGACGTCGGAGAAACCGGCGTCGTTGCCGCCGATGCTGATGGAGACCAGGCCGGTCGAGGTGGTGAGGGTGCCCAGCTGGTTGGCCAGGACATCACCCGTACGAGCGCCCGAGCAGGCCTTGAAGCTGAACGACGAGGGTGAATGGGCGGCCGCCCACAGGTAGGGGTAGGCCTTGGTGCTCTGCTTGCAGTCGCCGCTGGACGAGATGTAACTGCCCGCGCCGACACCGGAGGAGTACGAGTCGCCGAGGGCCACATAGGGGGCTGTGGCGGCGTGGGCCGTACCGGTCCCGGTGAGGACGGCGGCGACGGCGAGGAGGAACGAGCCGACGTAAGCGGCAAGTCGGGAACGTCTCATGGAACCTCCCTTTAGCAGGATCTCTGCCACAACTGTCGTAGCAACTACGCGCATTGACGGGAAGTGTCCATGCCAAAAGCAATGTTGATTACGTGCGCATGACAGGTTTGTTGACGCCTCCTCAACTCCCTTTCTCTATGCCCGTAGATGGGCCACTCTTTACTCCGGCGTTGCCTTACCCAGGCGCGCTTCCCCCCATGGAGGAGGACTCCCTCGTCATGGCACAACCACGTAGCAAGAGGTTCCGTTTCGCCGCCGCCACCGGCCTGGCGACCGCCGCCCTCGTCGGCGGACTCACCGCTCTCCCCGCCCAGGCCGCCCCGGCACAGGGCAAGGTCCTCGCCGCCGGCTCCCCCACGGCCGTCAAGGACAGCTACATCGTCACCCTGAAGAAGGGCGCCGGCTTCAAGGCGGCCTCGACCACGGGCAAGGGTCTGATCAAGGAGTACGGCGGCACGGTCAGGAAGACCTTCGACACCGTGCTCAACGGGTATACGGCCACCCTCACCGCGAGCGAGGCGAAGAGACTCGCGGCCGACCCGTCGGTGGCCTCGGTCGAGCAGAACCAGCGCGTCCAGCTGGCCGACACCACGCAGTCCAGCGCCCCCTGGGGCCTGGACCGCATCGACCAGACCTCGCTTCCGCTCTCCGGGACGTACACCTACCCGGACACCGCGGGCAGCGGCGTGACGGTGTACGTCATCGACACCGGCGTCCGGATCACCCACACCCAGATCAGCGGCCGTGCCTCCTACGGCTACGACGCGGTCGACGGCGACACCACCGCCTCCGACGGCAACGGCCACGGCACCCATGTGGCCACCACGATCGCGGGCACCACCTACGGCGTCGCCAAGAAGGCGAACATCGTGGCGGTCCGGGTGCTGGACAACAGCGGCTCCGGCACCACCGCGGGCGTCATCGACGGCATCGAGTGGGTCACCGAGAACCACACCGCCCCGGCCGTCGCCAACATGTCGCTGGGCGGCTCCGCCTCCACCTCGCTGGACACCGCGGTCGCCAACTCCATAGCCAGCGGCGTCACCTACGCGGTGGCGGCGGGCAACAGCTCGGCCAACGCCTCCTCGTACTCCCCGGCCCGCGTCTCCACCGCGATCACGGTCGGCGCGACCACCAGCTCGGACGCCAGGGCGAGTTACTCCAACTACGGCTCGGTCCTGGACATCTTCGCGCCCGGCTCCTCGATCCTCGCGGGCTACAACACCAGCGACACCGCGACCGCCACGCTCTCCGGCACCTCCATGGCCACCCCGCACGTCGCGGGCGCCGCGGCGGTCTACCTCGCGGGCCACACCTCGGCCACCCCGGCCACCGTCGCCTCGGCGCTGGTCAACGGCGCCACCTCGGGCGTGCTGACCAGCGTGGGCACCGGCTCACCGAACAAGCTCCTCAAGCTGGTCCCGTAACACCGCACCGCACGATCTGAACACCAGTTCCCCGGAGGCAGCCGGCGCCTCCGGGGAACACACGTTTAAGACTGCATAAGAACCGGTAAGGGACTTCTTCCGCGTCTTGACTCCCCCTGTTGCACTGCGCGACATTGAAGTCCGGCATCCGGCGCGCTGGGGGGCAAAGTCGCCAATGCAGACCATCCGTATCAAGAGACCATCGAACGACGGGGATCTGACACCGCTGCTCGCGGGTGCGGCCACCGCCGTTGGGGGATTCGGCGCGATTCTCGCGCTTGTCGACTCGAGCTCGCCGCTGCGCGGCCCGCTCACCTTGTTCTTCCTGCTCGCCGCACCGGCGACCGCCGTCGCGGCCGCCCTGCGCGGGCTGGAACCCTTCGGCCGGACGCTCGCCGCCATCGCGGGCGCGGTCGTGATCGACATGCTGGTGGCACAAGGGATGCTCGCCGTCCACCGCTGGTCCGTCCACGGCGGGATCATCGCCGTGACCGTGATCAGCTGTCTCCTTCTTCTTCTAAGTTGTGTAACGGTCAAACCAACAAAAATGTGAGGCCCGGTTTCAGGCCTTGCCATACGGGTTCAATCATCAATACCGTCGTAATCTCACCCGCATCGGTCCATCATCGAGCGGCTCATGGGGAGGGCTCAAGGACCGCGATGGCTTCCGGCGCGGGGCGCGGTAGGGGGGTGCCGTACTCGGTGACCGCACTTGTGACCGGGTCGTGCCGCGCGACCGGCTGCCGTTGATCGCGGCAGACGGCCAGCTTTGCCAGCTCGCCTCGGCGTGCGTGTAGTTCCATCTCGTCATGCCACAGGCGTGAAACCCCCCTTTCGAACCGGACACGATCCGGGCCGCCCAGGGGCGGGCGGTCCACCGGACGAGAGGGACCAAGACTCATGAGTTCTGTTGTTCGGCCCAACTACCGGCCGATCTCCTCACATCTGGCCATCGCGCCACCGGTGAGCGTGGTGATTCCCGCCATGAACGAGGCGGAGAATCTCCCCTACGTCTTCAAGACGCTGCCGGACTGGATACACGAAGTCGTCCTCGTGGACGGCAACTCCACGGACGGCACCGTCGAAGTGGCCCGCGGTCTGTGGCCCGACGTCAAGGTCGTCGAGCAGCGCGGCAAGGGCAAGGGGGATGCCCTGATCACCGGCTTCGAGGCGTGCAGCGGCGACATCATCGTGATGGTCGACGCGGACGGCTCGGCCGACGGCAACGAGATCGTGTCGTACGTCTCCGCCCTGGTCTCGGGCGCGGACTTCGCCAAGGGCTCCCGCTTCGCCAACGGCGGCGGCACCGACGACATGACCTTCATCCGCAAGCTCGGCAACTGGGCGCTGTGCACCATCGTCAACCGCAAGTTCGGCGCCCGCTACACCGATCTCTGCTACGGGTACAACGCGTTCTGGCGCCACTGCCTGGACAAGATCTCCCTCGACTGCACCGGCTTCGAGATCGAGACCCTGATCAACATCCGGGTGGTCAAGGCGGGTCTCAAGGTGCAGGAGATCCCGAGCTACGAGTACCTGCGCATCCACGGCGCGAGCAATCTGCGGGCCGTGCGCGACGGGTTCCGGGTGCTCAAGGTCATCCTCAAGGAGCGGTCGAACCGCAGGGAGCTGCGCCGGCAGGAACACCACTCGCCGATGCTCGACTCCGCCCGGCTCGACTCGGTGCGGGGAGAGGTGTCTTGAGCGATCCCGACATCTCCGTCGTGATCTGCGTCTACACCGAGGACCGCTGGGAGGACATCCTCGCGGCGGTCTCCTCGGTGCGGGCGCAGTCCAGGCCTGCCCTGGAGACCCTGCTCGTCGTCGACCACAACCCGGCCCTGCTGGACCGGCTGACCAAGGAGTACAAGGAAGTCCACGAGGTCGAGGTGCTCGCGAACGCCGGTCCGCGCGGTCTGTCCGCCGGCCGCAACACCGGTATCGCCGCCTCCCGCGGCGAGGTGATCGCCTTCCTCGACGACGACGCCGTGGCCGAGCGGGAGTGGCTGCGGCGCTTCGCCGAGGGGTACGCCGACCCGCGGGTGATGGCCGTCGGCGGCCGCACGATGCCGATCTGGGCGTCCGGCCGCCGTCCGGCCTGGTTCCCCGAGGAGTTCGACTGGGTGGTGGGCTGCACGTACAAGGGCCTGCCCCCGGGCCGGGTCCGGGTGCGCAACGTCCTGGGCGGCAACGCCTCATTCCGTCGTACGGCGTTCGACGCGGCCGGGGGCTTCGCGACCGGCATCGGGCGCGACGGCGACAAGCGGCCGCTGGGCTGCGAGGAGACGGAGCTGTGCATCCGCCTCAGCCGCGCCAGACCGGACGCCGTCCTGCTGATCGACGACCGTGCGGTGATCCACCACCGGGTGCCCGAGGCGCGCGAGCACTTCGGGTACTTCCGCACGCGCGCCTACGCCGAGGGCCTCTCCAAGGCACTGGTGGCGCGAAGTGTGGGCGCGGACAAGGGACTTGAGTCCGAGCGCCGGTACGCCACCCGGGTGCTGCCGAGCGGTGTGGCGCGCGGGCTGCGGGACGCGGCGCTGGCCCGGAGGGGCGGTGCGGGCCGCGCGGGCGCGATCGTCGCCGGAGTGCTGACGGCGGCCGGCGGGTACGTCGTGGGGAGTCTGCGCGCCCGCCGTGGCGGAGCGACGTTCGACGTCGTCGGGATCGAGGGGGATTCTCATGGCTGACACTCCGGTGCCGATCCTGATGTACCACTCGGTCGCGACCGCGCCGAACGACGCCACCCGTGAACTGTCGGTGGCGCCGGAGGCGTTCGCGGAGCAGCTGGCGCTGATCGGCGACCTCGGGTTCACGCCGGTCAACACGGCAGATCTGGCCGCGAGTTGGCGCTTCTCCCGCCCGCTGCCCAGGCGCCCCCTGCTGATCACCTTCGATGACGGCTACGAGGGCGTGCACCGGCACGCCCTGCCCGTGCTCGCCAAGCACGGCTTCGCGTCCACGCTGTTCGTCTCCACGGGCTGGATCAAGGGCGCGTACGACACCGGAGGCGGCCTCGACACGATGCTCGGCTGGGACCAGGTGCGCGAACTGGCCGCCGCGGACGTGGAGATCGGCGGCCACAGCCACACCCACCCCCAGCTCGACCAGCTCGACGACGACACCCTGCGCCATGAGCTGATCCACTGCAAGGAGATCGTCGCCGACGAACTGGGCAGCGTCCCGGCCTCCTTCGCCTACCCCTACGGCTACTCCAGCCGCCGGGTCCGCGAGGCAGTGCGCGAGACGGGTTACACCCAGGCGCTCGCCGTCGGCAACGGCCTCGCGCGCCGCCGTCAGGGCCCGTACGCGCTGCAACGCGTCACCGTGCGCCGCAGCACCGGGATCGAGGAGTTCGAGCGGCTGGTCGAGGGCCGTTCGATCGCCCGCAACTTCGCCAGGGACCGTGCCCTCACCAAGGGGTACGCCATGGTCCGCAGAGCACGCCAGGTCCGCCGGAAGGCCATCCGTTCCCGTGTCTGACACGACGACCACAACCGAGGCGGCATCGCCCCCGACCGAGGCGCCCGAGCAGTCGGGGCGCCGCTTCCGCCTGCCCGGCCTGGGCCGGGGAAAGGGCGGCAATCAGCTGTTCCGCAACGCCTACGCCCTGATGCTGAACACCGGCATCTCGGCCGTACTGGGCCTGGGGTACTGGCTGGTGGCCGCGCGCTACTACTCCGAATCCGCCGTGGGCCAGGGTTCCGCCGCGATCGCGGCGATGAAGCTGCTGGCCGGCCTGACCGCGGTCACCCTCACGGGCGCTCTGGCCCGCTTCATCCCGGTGGCGGGCCGCGCCACCGGGCGGCTCATCTTCCGTACGTATGCGGGCAGTTCACTGATCGTGGCGCTCGCGGCCGGGGTCTTCCTGCTGACGCTGGGCGTGTGGGGGCCGTCGTACCACTTCCTGCACGGGCCGGTGGCGGGCCTCGGGTTCATCGTGGCCGTCATCGCCTGGAACGTGCTCACGCTGCAGGACGGTGTGCTCACCGGGCTCAGGAGCGCGCCCTGGGTGCCGGTGGGCAACACCGTCTTCTCGGCGGTGAAGCTGGCGCTGCTGATCGCGCTGGCCGCGGCGATCCCGGTGACCGGTGTCTTCGTCTCCTGGGTGGCGGCGATCGCGTTCTCGGTCGTGCCGCTGGGCCTGCTGGTCTTCCGCCGGCTGGTCCCCCGGCACATCAAGGCCACCGAGGGCCACGCGCATCCGCCGACGCTCAAGGAGATCGGCAAGTTCCTCGCGGGCGACTACACGGGCTCGCTGTTCTCGCTCGCCGTGGTCTACCTGGTGCCGGTGATCATCGCCTCGCAGGTCAGCTCCGAGGACAACGCGTACTTCTACATCACCACGACCATAGGCGGCACGGTCAACCTGCTCGCCATCAACATGGGCGCCTCGCTGACCGTGGAGGGCTCGCACGACCCGGGCCGGCTGGCCGCCAACACCCGCGCGGCGCTGAAGCGGATGGCCCGGATCATGCTGCCGATCTGCGGGCTGCTGTTCATCGGGGCGCCCTGGATCCTCGGCGTGTTCGGCGCGGGCTACGCGGACGCGGCGACCCCGCTGCTGCGCTGGTTCGCGGTCGGCGCGCTGCTGCGGGTCTGCATGGAGACGTACTTCGCGGTGCTGCGCGCGCAGAGCCGCACGGCCGGACTCGCCTGGCTGCAGGGCCTGTTGTGCGTCCTGGTGCTCGGCCTGACGCTATTGCTGCTCCCCCGCATGGGGCTGACCGGCGCCGGTGTCGCCGAGATCTCCTCGCTCGCGGTGATCGTGATGATCGCCGCGCCGAAGCTCTACAAGACCATCAGGGCCGTCCCCGCCGCCGTGCCCGAGCACGCGGCACCCGACGGGGACCTCGCCGACCTGGGGGCGCGCGAGGTCCCGGCGAGCGACAGGCCCCGCAAACGCGGTCCGGCCTGGGCGCTGGACACCGACACCCTGGCGCTCGGCATCCACGTGGACTTCGACCACCTGGAGCGCCGCCCGGACGTGCGCCCCGGGCCCGGAACTCCGCCCACCGGAACGCCGGTCGTCCGCCCGGACCACCGGCCGACCTGGGCGAAGAACCCGGAGGTCGGGCTCCCCGTACAAGAGCGCGAGCCGGGCACGGAGGCCTCGCTCGGCCCGGCCGAGATCGAGGTGGACGCGCCCTTCGAGGCGGAGTTCGAGCGGCGGGTCGTACCAGAGGAGGGGTTCGAACGGGAGGCCGGACCGGAGCCGGGCGCGTCGCTCGTACGGGAAGAGGCGCCGGTACGGGAGGAAGCGCCCGTCCGTGAGCCGGAACCGCCCGCCGCAGTCCCGTGGCGCGAGCGGCTGCGGCCGTCCCGGCTCGGGGTCGTCCTCGGCAGTCTGCTGGCCGCCGCCCTCCTGCTGTACTGGGTGCCGGCGCTGCGCCTGGACGAGGCCGACCTGGACCGGATGGGCGGGCTCGGGCTGATCTCGATCCTGCCGCTGCCCACGCTGGTCGGGGCCGCGCTGCTGGTCGCGGTGTTCGCCTCGCTGCTGTGGCTGGGCCGTGAGCACAAGGCGCTGCTGCTGGTCACCCTCCTCGCGACCGTGGTCTCGCTGCACGCGCTGCCCGCGGTGATCGAGACCGAGCCGCGGTTCCCGACCGCCTACCAGCACCTCGGCTTCCTGGACTACATCGACCGCACCGGGTCGGCGGTACCGGACCTGGACGCGCGCTGGAGCTGGCCGGGCTTCTTCGCGGTGGCCGCGTTCGTCACCAAAGCCTGCGGGATGACGGACCTCACCGACCTCATCCGCTGGTGGCCGCTGACCATCCAACTCCTCTACCTGGCACCGATGTTCCTCCTCGTGCGCTCGATGCGGGCGAGCTGGCGGGCCAAGTGGACCGGCATCTGGATCTTCGTGCTCAGCGGCTGGGTCGGCCAGGACTACTTCTCACCGCAGGGCTTCACCTACCTGCTGTACCTGGCGTTCGTCGCGATCCTGCTGGTCTGGTTCCGCGAACCGCGCGTGATCTGGACGAAGAAGCGGCCGGGCGAGCTGGAGGTCGAGCCGACCACCCGGCGCCAGAAGGCGGTCCTGCTCGGCGTGCTGATCGGCCTGTTCGCGGCGAGCGTCCCGGCGCACCAGCTGACCCCGTTCGTCATGCTGGGCGTGCTCGCGGTGCTCGTCCTGATCGGCCGCTCCGAACTGCGCGGCCTGCCCATCCTGTTCGGCGTGCTGGTCGCCGTCTGGGTGGGCTTCATGGCCGAGCCGTACTGGTCCGGGCACTTCAACGAACTGTTCGGCGGGGTCGGCGGAGTCGGCAGCAATGTCTCCACCTCGGTCTCCGGCCGTATCCAGGGCGGCAGTTCGACCCACAAGCTCGTCCTCTACACCCGCGTCCTGCTGGCCGGCGGGGTCATGCTCTTCGCCTGCTGGGGCTGGTGGCGCCGCCGCGACCACAAGTACCGCGAGCGCTCGCTGCTGGTGCTCACCTTCGTCCCGTTCCTGGGCTTCGGCATGCAGTCGTACGGCGGCGAGATGGCGCTGCGCGTCTTCATGTTCGCGGTGCCCGGCGCGGCCCTGCTGGCCGGACTCGCCCTGTTCCCGCGCACCGGGGTGACCGCCGAGGAGCGGGACAAGGACAAGGTCAGCCTCGCCCCGCTGGCGGCGCTGATGGCGGGCCTGCTCCTCATGGGCGGCTTCCTGGTGGCCCGCTGGGGCAACGAGCCGTTCGAGCGGGTGCGGCCCGGCGAGGTCGCCGCCATGGACTACGTGTACGCCCACGACAAACCGACGGTCCGGCTGCTGTGGCTCAGCAACGACACGGTGAACGACGTGACGCCGGCGCTGCCGTGGGGCGCGAAGGACATGGAGAAGGTCGACTACATGCCCACACTGGCACCGGCCGACCCGGTGCTGGTCTCCGGCCTGGTCAAGGCGCTCAAGGACGCGGGTCCCAACTCGTACCTGATGATCAACGAGAGTCAGGTGACGTACCTCCAGATGGACGTGGGCTACTCGGCCAGCTGGGAGCCCCGGCTGATCCAGAACCTGGACCAGCGGACGGAGTTGAAGAAGGTCTTCGTCAACGACGACGCCGTCGTCTACGCCCTGAAGAAGCAGCCCGAGGGCAAGGTGCCGCAGCCGGACCCGGGTCCGATCGGTCCGCAGATCACCTGGACGCCGTGGTCGGTCGTGGGCGCCCTGGCCGCTCTCGCGCTGATCGTGATGCTGACGGCTCGCGAGGTGGTACGGGTCGCGATGCGGCCGAGCGTGCGTCAACTGCGCTGGATGCAGAGCAGCTTCTGGTTCTCGCTGCCCCTGCTGGCGGTGCTGCTGGCCTCGCTGGTCCAGAGATTCCTGACGATGAAGTAGCGCGTCCCTCAAGGGACTTGGACAGCGGAGTGGCTGTGGCTCACCGGGGTTACCTGGTGAGCCACTTCACTTCGTACGCCGCCATGTCGAACTTCTTGCCGTCGATGTCGGCGCTGATGGACCGCCCGAGGGTGTTCACCACCAGGACCGTCTTGTCGGTCGCGAGCACGCGCACATTGGGCACGTCGTCCGCGGCCACCGACACCGTCTTGTACGAAGTCCCGGGCGGGAACTCCTTGTTGAAGCGGGAGACCAGGCCGAACATGGGCAGTTCCTTGCCGCCGTCCGAGCTGTCCGTCGGCGTCCACAGACAGCCGGGGCAGTCGTCGCCCTTCTCGTCCTCCGGGTTCCAGTAGAAGCCGGAGGAGGCACCGCCCTTGACCATCGCGATCATCCCGGCGGCCTGGACGGCGACCCGGCGGGTCTCGGACCAGCCCTTGCGCTCGTCGTTGCCGTCGGCGGGCTCGACGTAGTACTCGGCCCACCACAGCGGCAGATCGTCCGTCTGCTGCCGCACCCACTGCCCCACGGCCGTGAGCTTGTCGGTGGCCGCGAACTCGTTCGGCAGCATCTCGTCGTCGTTGGTGTAGCTGGAGCCGTCGACGACGACGAAGTCGGCGCCCACCTTGTTCCTGTTCCAGTAGTCGAAGGCGTCGAGGACCCGCTGGTCCATCGCGCCCCAGGCGCCCTTGAAGGTCTTGGAGGCGTCGTCCGCGCGCGGGTCGACGCTGTCCATCACCAGATACGGCCCGCCGACCATGATGTCCTTGTCGACCTTCTTCAGGGCCTTGTAGACGAGGTTGTACAGCTTGGTGTAACCCTCGTAGTCCCAGCGGCCCTTGGCGTCGTTCCAGAAGCCCTTGAACTCGTTCCAGACGATGAAGTGCCGCACGTCCGGATACCGCTTGGCGACGGTCGCCGCGAGCGCGGCGAAGTCGGCGTAGTGCTCGGGCAGCGGGGCGGTCTCCAGGGCGGACTGGCTCCAGTTCGTGTTGTCGACGCCGGCCTTGCCGCCCTTCATCCAGTCCGGCGAGCAGCACAGCGTGACCACGGGTGTGCCGCCGGACTTGCGGATGAAGTCGATACGGCGGTCCATCGCGTCGAAGTCGTAACGCCCCTTGACCGGCTCGGGGTTGTCCGCGCCCCAGCCCATGATCGCCTGGTCCTGCGGCAGCCCGCCGGCGTCCGAGATCAGCTTCTCGACCCGGTCCGTGGCGGTGGAGCTGCCCTCGTCCGCGCTGTACTGGGTGTGGGTGAAGCCCCAGCCGACCTCGGGCTCGTCCTGGTCGGGCGGGGTCACCGGAGTGCCGTGCACCGTGTCGCCGTTGCGCGAGGTGCCGGCGGTGCTGCCGCCGCTGTCCGGCAGTGTGTTGATCAAGGTCACGATCAGGGCCAGCGCGGCCACGCCCACGCCGAGCAGCGCGGTGAGCCGCCACCGCCGTGCCCCCGAGGTCCACCCATGACGTCCCATCGAGGAAAACAGTAACGGGGGAGGTCCACGATCGGGCAGATGTTGTAAATCGACAGCTTCGTAACAGGACGGAGGGGACACAGAAGGAGACACGCGGACACAGCCGACACACCCGGCGCACTGCGGAAACCGGGTGCACACGGCCCGCTCGTGCCGGATCATGGACGCCATGTCTGCGAACCCACACGACGCGCTGCCGATCCGGCTCAACGTCGACGACAGCGACTCGCCGTCCGATGTCGTCGACGCGCTGTTCCTCGGCCGCTTCGCGACGGGCGAGCAGCCGTACTCGCATGCGGCGAACATCGACCGGGTCCGCTCCGGAGCCACCCTCCTGCCGCCCGGCGCGCACGTCCTGCGGGTGGCCCGCGACGACGACCGCAGCGCGACCCTGGCGGAGGGCGAGGGCTGGACTCTGCTGATCTCCCGCTGGAACCGCGGCGCGGACGTCACGGTCACGGCGACCACCGCCGAGCTCGCCAAGAAGGTCCTCGACCAGGCGACGGACGGCGCGGCGGACGAGCCCGAACCCCAGCCGGAGAACGTGACGATGGGCTTCTGGTACGTCTCCCCCAGGCGCGGCCCGCACCGCACCACCCGGCAGATCTCCGCCGGTACCTGGGACGAGGTCCGGGAGAACTACACCGCGCCGGTGGCGGACGCGATGGACCGCCTGATGAAGACGACCCCGGAGGACATCGCGGGCCGGCTTTTGCTGCTGCACGGCCCGCCGGGCACCGGCAAGACCTCCGCCCTGCGCACGCTCGCCCGGTCCTGGCGGGACTGGTGCCAGGTGGACTGCGTCCTGGACCCCGAGCGGCTCTTCTCCGACGTCGGCTATCTGATGGACATCGCGATCGGCGAGGAGGACTCGACGGGCAAGGGCCGCTGGCGGCTGCTGCTCCTGGAGGACTGCGACGAACTGATCCGCGGCGAGGCCAAGCACACGGCGGGCCAGGCCCTGTCCCGCCTGCTCAACCTCACCGACGGCCTGCTCGGCCAGGGCCGCAACGTCCTGGTGGGCGTCACGACCAACGAAGACCTGGAGCGCCTTCACCCGGCCGTCGTCCGCCCCGGCCGCTGCCTGGCCCGCATCGAGGTGGGCGCCCTGACCCGCCGGGAGGCGGTGAACTGGCTCGGCACGGAGGAGGGCGTGGGCCGCGAGGGCGCGACCCTCGCGGAGCTGTACGCGCTGCGCCGCGGCACCTCGCCGACGGCCGTGCCGGACCCGCGGGACGGGGCGGACGCGGGCCTGTACCTGTAGCGCCTGGCCTCCGGTGCTTTGATGGAGGTATGACCCTGTTCGTCGGGACATCCGGGTGGCAGTACAAGGACTGGCGGGGAGTCCTCTACCCACCCGGGTGTCCGACGCGGCTGTGGCTGGAGGAGTACGCGGAGCACTTCGCCACGGTGGAGATCAACAACGCGTTCTACCGCCTGCCGACCCGGGAGAACTTCGCGGCGTGGCGGGAGCGGGTGCCGGGGGACTTCGTGGTGGCGGTGAAGGCGAGCCGCTATCTGACCCACATCAAGCGGCTGCGCGACCCCGAGGAGCCGGTGCACCGCCTGATGGACCACGCGGCGGGCCTGGGCGACCGCCTGGGCCCGGTCCTGCTCCAACTCCCGCCGACGCTACGGGCGGACACGGAACTCCTGGACACCTGCCTGGCCTGCTTCCCGCCCGGCACCCGGATCGCGGTCGAGCCCCGCCACGACTCCTGGTGGGCCCCGGAGACACGCGAGGTCCTGGAGTCCCGCAAGGCGGCCCTGTGCTGGGCCGACGTCCGCTCACGCCCGGCCACACCGCTGTGGCGCACGACGGACTGGGGTTACGTCCGCTTCCACCAGGGCCGAGCGGAGGCGTGGCCGCGCTACGGCCGCCGGGCGCTGGCGAGTTGGGTGGACCGCATCACGGAGTCCTGGACCCCGGACGAGGACGTGTACGCGTACTTCAACAACGACCCGAACGGGGCGGCGGTGAAGGACGCGAGCGTTTTCGCGAGAACGGCGCGCAGGACGGACCTTCCGGTCACACGTACGCCCTGACCCTTTCCGCCTCCCTCAGCCCTCCCCGTATCCCGCCCGCAACGCGTCCCGCACAGCGGCCAGCGCCGCCTCCTCCCCCAGCCCCAGCCGCCGGACCCGCTCCACGTAGGCCTGAGCGGCCGACGCCGCTTCCCGCTCCGCGGCCGAGCCGGCGGCGGCCACGTACGTGCCGTTGCGCCCCCGCGTCTCGATCACCCCGTCGCTCTCCAGCGCCCGGTACGCCTTCGCCACCGTGTTGGCCGCCAGCCCCAGCCCCTCCGCGAGCCCCCGCACGGTCGGCAGCCGGTACCCCACCGGCAGCACCCCCGCCCGCGCCTGCTCGGAGATCTGCGCCCGCACCTGCTCGTACGGCGGCGCGCTGTCGTCGATGTGGATCTTCAAGGTCACGCTGCCGATTCTCCCGCACCCGCCGGAAAATGAGAGGCGTCCGCGCGTGTCCCGTCGTAGCGTGCGCCCAATGACACTCAACGTGCGCGACCTGCGCGTCGACGACCGTACCGACGTCGAGGCCTTCGCCCGGCTACGGCACCTGGCCCTTCCGTACATCATGTGGACCCCGGACGCGATCGTCCACCGCCTCGTCCACACCCACCCCGACGCACGTTTCCGGTCCCTCCTCGTGGAGGAGGACGGCGAGGCGATCGGCACGGCCCAGGTGCAACTGGCCCACGACAGCCCCGAGCCGGGTCAGGGCATGCTCAACATCTACGTACGCCCCGACAGGACCCGCCGAGGCGCCGGCGCCCTCCTGGTGCGCACGGCCGAGGAGCACCTCACCGCGCACGGCGCGACGAAGCTGTTCTCCTGGGTGCTGGACCAGCCGGCCAACCGCTCCTTCGCCGAGCGGCGCGGCTACCACGCCAGCCGCGCCGCCCACTTCCTCCGCCTCGACCTGACCGCCGGCACCCTCCCGCCGCTGCAGACCCCGCCGCCCGGCGTGGAGCTGCGCAGCGCCGCGGAGTTCGCGGACGACCCGCGCCCGTTGTTCGAGCTGGACGCGGAGACGACCTCGGACGAACCGAGCGACGTCGACACACAGATGAGCGACTACGAGAACTGGATCGAGGAGAACTGGAAACACCCGCTCCTCGACCGCGAGTTGACGATGGTCGCGCTGGTGGAGGGCCGCCCCGCCGCGTTCAGCGTGGCCCACACGGACCCCGCCTCGCGCCGCTACACCACCGCCATGACCGGCACCTCGCGCGACTTCCGCGGCCGGGGCCTGGCCAAGCTCGCCAAGAGCGCCTCCCTGCACCGCGCACAGGCCGCCGGCTTCACCGAGGCGCTGACGGGCAACGACGCGGGCAACGGTCCGATGCTCGCGATCAACAAGTGGTTCGGGTACGAGATCTGCGGCTCGGAGGTGCGCTTTGTCCGCGAACTCACCTGATCCCACACGGCGGTTGGACGTCGTCCTCGTCAAGGCGGGCCGCACGAAGATCCGTTACGACGCCGAGCTGCTCGCCGACGACGGCACCCGGGTCGCCGTACGCGCCCCCTGGGCCGGCGAGGGCGTCCGCGACTTCGGCTTCGTCCGCTTCGAGGCGGGCGACGTCTTCACCGAGTACTACTGGCGGGACCGCTGGTACGCGGTGAAGGAGGTCCGGGACGCCGGCGGCGCGCTGAAGGGCTGGTACTGCGACGTCACCCGGCCCGCGGTGCTCTCGGGCGGCGAGCTGGTCGTCGAGGACCTCGACCTGGACCTGTGGGTCTCCGCGGACGGCACGGACGTACGCCGTCTGGACGAGGACGAGTTCGCGGACAGCGGTCTGGCGGAGACGGACCCGCGGGCCGCGGCCGCCGCCGTCGCCGCGCTGGACGAGTTGGAGGCGCTGGCCCGCGGGACCGGCATCGAGGCGCTGCTGGCCTGAGCCGGCCGGCCCTCACACCACCGCGACCACCACGTACCGCTCGTCGCTCACTTCCCTGCCCCAGAGCACCGCCTCCCCCGAGAGCCGCTCCGTCCGCACCTCGGCGGCGAACGGCGCGACGAGCCCGGTCAGCACGTCGGCCGGTATCCCGGCCGACGTGACCGTCCCCCACACGCCCTCGACCAGCACCAGGCGGCCGCCGGGGCGCAGCAGACCGCGCCAGTGTCTGAGAGCGCGGCCGGGGTCGGGCAGCGCCCACACCATGTGTCGTACGAGAATCACGTCGTAGCGCTGCTCGCCCACCGGCGGTGCCGTCGCGTCACCGACCAGGAACACCGCGTCACGTCCGGCCAGCTTGGCCCGGGCCAGGTCGATCATGGCCGGGGAGGCGTCGACGCCGGTGACACGGTGTCCCTGTTCGGCCGCGAGGAGCGACAGGCTGCCCGTGCCGCAGCCGAGGTCGAGGATGTCCGAGGCCCGTCCCGGCAGCCAGTCGCGCAGCCGCTCGGCCCAGGCCCGCCGTACCTCCGGATCGCGCAGTCCGTGGTCCGGTTCGTCGTCGAAGGAGGCGGCCTGCGCGTCCCAGTCCACGTCCGTGCCCGCGTCCGCCCCGGTCAGCCCCTTGCTGTCTTGTGTCATGGGGCCAAGAGTGACACCCGCCACTGACAATCGAATCGTGACAGCCGCCACTGACAGACCGGCACCGATGAGTCACCCTCCCCGAAAGGGTCTACCTCCGTGAAATCGCGGAACTCGGTAGGCACTGAAGGAGGCAGCCATGCGCCGGACAACCGTGCACAAGCCCCTGAAGAGGACGGACTCCCGCAAGGTCCGTGAGGAAGCCGACGAGCGTCCCGCAGGGCGTCCGGAGGTGCGAAAGGACATCGCGCGCACGTGGTGGCCGGACGGCTGACAGCTCCGTCAGTCCAGCCGCTTGCGGTAGTGGATGCGGTCGTAGGGACCGTCCACGCGTCGCTCCACCGCCTCGTAGCCGTACTTCGGATAGATCTTCTGGTTCTCCCACATCATCGCGTTGGTGTAGAGCCTGACCTCGGGCAGGCCGAGCGCACGCGCGCGTGCGTCCACGAACCGCAGCAGCCGTCCCCCCACGCCCGTGCCCTGGGCGTCGGGGCGGACGGCGATGTTGTCGAGGTACAGATGGTCGTCGTACTCCTCGAGGACGACGAGCCCGACGACGGGGTCGCCCGTCACGAACACCTTCCCCGCGGCCACGTTCGCCGCGTGGTCCGCCTCCATGGGCACCGGCACCACCCCGATGCGCTCGATGTAGTGGTGGTACGCGGCATCGGTCACGGCCTTCACGGCCGGTACGTCGGCGGCGACGGCCGCCCGGATCTCATCGTCTCCCATGCCGGGGACGGTACCTACCTGATCCCAGTCTCAGCACTCCCTTAACGCGAGCATAAGGATCACCATCACCCGCCTCCAGCAGGCGATTCCACGGTTTCTTGGGGCTAGCTTCTGATCACCCGCCTCAAGGAGTTGGAGTTCCCCCATGCCCGCACGCCGCCGCAAGGTCGCCACGCTCGCCGCCCTCGGCGCGGCTCCGCTCGCCCTGACCGCGCTGGCCGCCGCCCCGGCGTCCGCGCACGGCACGATGGGGGACCCGGTCAGCCGGGTCGCGCAGTGCTACGCGGAGAACCCGGAGAGCCCCAAGTCGGACGCGTGCAGGGCGGCGGTCGCGGCTGGGGGTACCCCCTCTGGGGGAGGCACCCAGGCGCTCTACGACTGGAACGGCATCCGCATCGGCGACGCGAACGGGCAGCACCAGGCGCTGATCCCGGACGGCAAGCTGTGCAGCGCCAACAACGACGAGTTCAAGGGCCTCGACCTGGCCCGCGCGGACTGGCCCGCGACCGCCGTCAAGAGCGGCTCGTACACCTTCAAGTACCGTGTGACGGCCCCGCACAAGGGCACCTTCAAGGTGTACGTCACCAAGCCCGGCTACGACCCGACGAAGCCGCTGGCCTGGGCCGACCTGGACCTGGCCAACCCCGTGGCGACGGCCACGGACCCGGTCGCCGCGGGCGGCTTCTACACCTTCTCCGGCACGCTCCCCGCCCGCTCCGGCAAGCAGCTCCTGTATGCGATCTGGCAGCGCTCGGACAGCCCGGAGGCGTTCTACTCCTGCTCGGACGTCACGTTCGGCGGCAGCAGCGGCAACACTTCCGGCAGTAACGCTTCCGGAGGTGGTACGCCGAGCGGCGCGACCCCGGCCCCGACCGCCTCCGCGCCCTCCGACGAGCAGATCGCGGACGGCGCCGACAAGTCGACGGTCGAACACCACGGCCACGGCGACCAGGACGCCAGTACGTCCGCGGAGCCCGAGGCCGGCTCGGAGCCGGTCGCCGCCAACGAGCCGGAGGCGGCGGGCGCTTCGGAGAACCTCGCCGAGACCGGCGGCAGCGGCACCACCCCGTACCTGGCCATCGGCGGCGCGGCCGCCCTGGCGCTCGGTGCGGCGGCCCTGTTCGCCTCGGTTCGCCGCCGCGCGACCACCGGCGGTCGCCACGGCCGCTGACGGCCATGACGGGGGGCGGGGCCTGTCCGGCGGCTCAGGTCGGACAGGCCCCGTTCGTGCGTCAGCTCAGCGCCGACGCACAGGTGGTGGCGGTGGCGTGCGCCGGGTCGAGCGCGTTGGCCGCCTCGTGGAAGGCGATCCGGTCGGTGAGACCGAGCAGGGCGTGTTCGGAGAGGTCGAGCGAGCACAGGTTCTGGATGAGGACGTTGTGCACGTCGGATCCGCTCAGGAACTGGCTGGTGTACGGCGTGACCACCTCGTCGTACTTGGTGGCGATCACCGTGTAGTGGACGCCGGGGACGGTGTCGCCGCCCGCGTTCAGCTTGGTGAGGAAGGCGGAGCCGACGATCTGGTCGGCCAGCGCCGGGGTGTTCGTGGACAGGAAGTCCGCGGCGCCCGGGAAGTACGGCAGCAGGTTGGTCAGGCCGTCCAGGTCGGTGCCGTGGTTGTCGGGCGCGATACCGATCATGGCGTTCACCTTGGCGGCTCCGCCGAGGAACTTGAGGTAGTAGCGGGGCATCATGCCGCCCTGCGAGTGGCCGACGATGTCGACCTTGGCGGCACCGGTGGCGGCGAGCACCTTGTCGACGTAGGCGGAGAGTTGCTCTGCCGACTTGTCGATGGGGCCGAGGCCGTAGAGGACGGGGACGCCGGAGAGCTGGCCGTAGTCCAGGGAGAAGACGCAGTAGCCGCGGTCCTCCAGATAGGGCGCGAAGGACAGCCAGTTGTCCACGGAGTTGGCGAAGGTGCCGTGGACCAGGACGACGGGGCGGGGATGGGCGGCGGACGGCTTGCAGGAGTAGTCGTTCCAGCCACTCGACGAGCTCGCTGCGGTGTCGGCGGCATGGGCTGCGGTGGCGGGGACGGTGGCTGCGGCGGCTGTCAGCAGCAGCGCGGCCAGAGGTCTGAGCACTCGTTTCCAGGGCAGCATCGTGTGATCTCCTTGCGGCTCAAGGGAGTTGCGATGGCCTTACGCCCTGTGATCCGGATCACGAAGGATGCTGTTCACTCGTCAAGTTACGGGCGAGTAGCGCAACTGTGAAGTTACGCGTCAGTAAAAACTTCCAGTGGTAACTGACTCGGCAGTAGCTGCTGATGAACCGTCACCAGGCGGGCCTGATCGGACCATAGGGCGCGATCCGCCCCAATCGATCACGCAACGCCCGCACTTCACTCTCACCGAGGACTCCGACCCACCCCTGGACCACCTCGCCGGCCGCCTCCTCGGCGGCCCGGGTGCAGGCCCACCCCCGCTCGGTGAGCACGATCAGCCGGGCCCGCGCGTCCACGGGATGCGGTCGCCGCTCGGCGAAGCCCTTCCGCACGAGATCGTCGACAAGCTGACTCGCGGCCTGCTTGGTGACCCCGAGATGGACGGCGAGCTCGGTCACGGTCGCCCCGTCCGGGGCCAGCCGGGTGAAGGCGAACCCGTGCATGGGCCGCACCCCCTCGAAGCCACGGGCGACGACACCGTCATTGATGCGCTGGGTGAGCTCACCGGCGACGGCGAGCAGGGCGGCGGACAGGGCCATGGCCTCGGAGTTGTGCACGGAGGCATTGAAACACCCTTGACGAACTGGTCAAGCAGCTTGACTATGGAGCTCGCGAGATTAGTCAAGCAGCTTGACCATCTGAACGGAGCCCACCCATGCCCGTCATCCGCACCTCCGAGGCCCTCACCCACGAGATCCACGGCGCCCGCTTCGTCTCGTACGCCTCACCCCTCACCGGCAGCAAGGAACTCTGCGCCTGGCGCGGCGAGATCCCACCGAACACCAAGGCCCCCGTCCACACGGTGAGCCGCGAGGAGATCTTCCTCCTCCTAGTCGGCGAACTCCTGATCACCCTCGACGACCGCACCGACCGCATCACCGCGGGCGACACCCTGATCGTCAACCCCGGCGCGACCCTGGGCGTGGAGAACCCGACCGATCAGACGGCGATCACCTGGGTCACGACGTCCACAGGCCTGGAGGCGGAGCTGGAGGACGGCACCCGCATCACGCCCCCGTGGGCCAACTGAACTTGGCCCGCAGCAGCCCGACCATGACGCCGAGGCGTACGGCGGTCCGGTCGTCGCGCGGCCGGCCCGGCCGCCGAGTTCGTGGGCCTCGTGCGGGGTCGGGTCGTCCGCGTGCCGGACCGCCTGCCCGGCGTGCTCCCGTTCGAGGGCGGCTTCGTCGCCGTGCGTGAAGTAGTCCAGCGCGTCCTGGTGCATCTCGGTCCTCGCCACCGGGCCGTCGCCGTCGACCGGTTCGCCGATGTCCGTGAGCAGGATCCGCAGGTGCGCCGGAATGGCCAGGCAGGCGTCCTTGGGCAGACCCCTGTTGGCTTCGGCGTCAGCGGCCCGCCACTGCGCGAGGCTCACTTGCCCGCGGGACCTCGTAAGGAGGCGCCGCGGGATCCGTGACGGCGATCCGGCCCGCGGCGAGCATCCGCTCCAGCCCGGCCAGATCCGTCAACTCCCCGCATCCGACGGCACCGTCGGCGAAGGCCACCAGATCCTCGACGAAGTACTCGGCACTCCCCCGATGCCGCCGCCAGACATGACACCAGGCCTCGCCGACCCGCTCCCCGCCCACCATCCGATACGTCGGCCCCCGCCATCTCATGCGGGCACCTTGTGGCACCTCACGCCGCCAGCGCCCCCGGCATCACCGCCCCCGCCCCGAACTTCGCCCGTACCCGGTCCGCGGCCTCCTCGATGCGGCGCAGTTTCTCGTCGAGGGGGTCGAAGGTGAGCTGGTGGGAGGCCAGTTCGGCGGGGACGAGGGACTCGGCGCGCAGGAGGAGGGAGCGGACCCGGGCGCGCTGGAGGCCCAGGGCGTCGTACATGCCGTAGGCCGTCCTGGTCAGGGCGGCGGAATGGGCGGTGGGTTCCTCGAGGGTGCGTGTGCGGGTCGTGGCCGTGCGGTCGGCATAGCGCACGGTGAGCGTGAGGGTGCGGCAGACCTTGTCCACGGCGCGGAGCCGGGTGCCCAGTTCCTCGGCGGCCGAGAGCAGGGCGCGCCGGTGCCGGTCCGGGTCCAACTCGTCGCGGGAGAAGGGGCGTTCGGTGGCCAGCGACCGGGACACCCCGTTCGGGACGACCCGCCCGCGGTCGATGCCGTTCGCCTTCTCGTGCAGCTCGCGCCCCGCCTTCGCACCGACCAGCCGCTGCAGCGTGGAAAGCGGCGCACCGGCGACCCTGCCCAGGGTGTCGAGGCCGTAGTCGCACAGCGTACGAGCGGTGGCCGTACCGACACCTGGCAGCACGCCCACCGCACGGTCCGCGAGGAACTCCGCGACAGCGTCCGGGCCCTCCGGAACCTCGCAGGTCAGCCCCGGCCGGGCCGCCCGCAGCGCCACCCGGGCCAGCATCGGCCCCGGCCCGGCGCCGATCGCGCAGTCCACGCCGTGCAGGGCGAGGGCGCGCACCCGGATCACCGAGGCCAGCTCGACCGCGCTGCGCCCGAAGTACCGCTCGGCGCCCCGCAGATCGGCCAGCGCCCCGTCCGGCGGCAGCGCCTCCACGACCGGGGTGAACTCCTCCAGCAACCCGAGCAGCCCCGGCAGCGCGGCCTCGTCCGCCGGCGGCAACTGGAAACGTACGCACAGAATGGTCATCCCGCACTCCCCGGACTCTGGTGCCACAACTTCCGTACCTGTGAAGCCTCTTGACCCGCAGGCCGCAGATCGGCCCACGGGTTCATTTCGTATCCGGTGGGCATTTGGATTCGCCGTCCACCGGCCGGATCCGAGCTGTGCGCTTCCGCCACCGGCTCCGCCAGCCGCTTCGCCACCTCGTCCAGGCCGCCCTCGGCGCGCAGTTCGACCAGCTCGGCGAGGTTCCAGGCGGCGGACCCCACCACGCTCAGACTCCGCGGCCCGCGCCGCTGCACCACCCCGCGCACCAGCAGCAGCCAGGAGTGGAAGACGGTGTGGGCGCAGGCGTCGTGCGAGTCGTCGAAGAAGGCGAGGTCGACCAGCCCCGTACCGTCGTCGAGGGTGGAGAAGATGACCCGCTTGCCGGACCGGATCGGCGGTGTCTGGGTGGCCGCCTTGGCGCCCGCGACCAGCACCACCTCACCGTGCCGCGCCTCCCGCAGCCGACGCGCGGACACCACGCCCAGCTCGTCCAGGAAGGCCCGGTGATCGTCCATCAGATTGCGCGAGGCATCCATCGACAGCACACCCAGCTCGGCACTGAGCTTCTCGGCCTCCGACAGATCGGGCAGCCCCGCCGAAGCCGTCTTCCGCCCGCCGGCCAGGGGCAGTTGTCCCCCACCCGCACCCCGCGCCCCCCGCTGCAGCTCGGTCAAGTGCAGTTGCAGATCACGCCGGTTGGCGCCAAAGGCGTCCAACGCCCCCACCTGCGCGAGCCGTTGAGCGAGCGGCCTGCTGGGCCGCGCCCGCTCCCAGAAGTCCAGCAGCGAGGCATAGGGCTGCCCTTCCGCGATCCGAGCCGCCTCGGCCTCACTGATGCCATAGACATCGGAGAGCGCCAACCGCAGCCCCCACACCCCGGTTTCAGACACCAGTTCGATCCGATGGGCGACCGCCGACCGGTTGACATCCAACGGCAGCACCGGCACCCCCCTCCGCCGCGCATCCGCCAGCAGCAGCCGCTTCGGATACATCCCGGGATCGTGCGTGAGCAGCCCCGCATAGAAAGCAGCGGGATGATGAGCCTTCAGCCAGG
Source organism: Streptomyces sp. NPDC047081 (assembly GCF_040643775.1). Taxonomy (NCBI): domain Bacteria; kingdom Bacillati; phylum Actinomycetota; class Actinomycetes; order Kitasatosporales; family Streptomycetaceae; genus Streptomyces; species Streptomyces sp. NPDC047081. Next base: position 87,805 of record NZ_JBEYUY010000037.1, read on the forward strand.
CCGACTGATAGGTGGGCACGGCAAACGCGACAGCATGCGCCTTGCAGAAGCCGTAGCTGCCGAAGGCCTCCACGATCTCCCAAGTCCGCCGAATCGTTTCTTCCCCGTACCCGTTGGCCGCCGCATGCTGCCCGAACCACACCTTGTTCCGTCCCTGCGACTCGGGATCGGACAGCCCCCGCCGCACCCGGTCCGCCTCCCCCCGCCCGCACCCGGTCATGATCGCGACGATGTCGATGATCTGCTCATGGAAGACGACGACCCCGTACGTCCCCTTCAGCGGCTCCTCCAGATCCGGATGCGGATACCGCACCGGCGCCCGCCCGTGCCGGGCCTCGATGAAGGGCCGCACCATGTCGGCGGCGACCGGCCCCGGCCGGAACAACGAGATGTCAACGACGAGATCATGAAAAGTGGCCGGCTGCAGCCGCCCCACCAGATCCCGCTGCCCCGGCGACTCGATCTGGAAGCAGCCCAGGGTCTCGGTCGACCGGATGAGCTGATAGGTGGCCGGATCCCCACCCGCCACCCCATCCAGATCAATCCGCTCCCCCGTGGCCCGCTCGACTTCCGCCACCGCGTGCGCCATCGCCGACTGCATCCGCACACCCAGCACATCGAGCTTGAGCAGCCCCAGGTCCTCCACGTCGTCCTTGTCGAACTGCGACATGGGGAACCCCTCCCCACTGGTCGGCATGACCGGCGTACGACTCAACAGGGAAGCATCGGAGAGCAGCACCCCGCACGGATGCATGGCGACCCCGCGCGGCAAGGCGTCAAGAGCCTCGACCAGCTCCCACAGCCGGCCGTACCTGTCCATCTCCCCTGCCAGCGCCTTGAGTTCGGGCAGCTCCTCCAGCGCCGCGCGGGCATCACGTGCCCGGATGTGCGGAAAGGACTTGGCGATGCGATCGATCTCGGCCGGGTCCATGGACAGGGCCGCACCCACGTCCCGCACGGCGTGCCGCACCCGGTACGTCTCCGGCATCGCAACCGTGGCGACCCGCTCCTCCCCGAACCGCCCGATGATCGCCCGGTAGACCTCGAGCCGGCGCGCGGACTCCACGTCGATGTCGATGTCGGGCAGCACGACCCGCTCCTTCGACAGGAACCGCTCCATGAGCAGCCCGTGCTCGACCGGATCGGCGTTCGCGATGCCCAGCAGATGATTCACCAACGACCCCGCACCGGAGCCACGAGCGGCGACCCGGATCCCCATCTCCCGTACGTCATCCACCACCTGAGCAACCGTCAAAAAGTAAGAGGCGAAGCCGTGGTGACCGATGATGTCCAGTTCCCGATGCATCCGCTCCCAGTAGGCACGCCTGCCGCCGTAGCCATGTCGCACCATGCCGGCCGCCGCCCGAGAGGCCAGCGCCCGCTGGGCGGTGCGCCGCCCGGCGCCCACGAGATACGGCTCGGGAAAATGAACGGCACCCATGCCGAGGTCGTCCTCGGGATCGACGAGACACTCGGCGGCCACGGCCCGCGTCTGCTCCAGCAGCCGCTGAGCGACGTCACGCCGATAGCCCGCGGCCTCGACGATCCGCTCGGCAACCCGGAACATGTCCCCCGCACCCTTGAGCCAGGCCTCGCCGGAGTCCAGCCCCTTCCCCGGGTCGATCGGAACGAGCCGGCGGGCCGCGTCCAGCACATCGGCGACCGGCCCCAGCCCCGGATCGGCGTAACGGACGGCATTGCTGAGCACCGGCCGAACCCGCTGCTCGGCGGCGAAGCCGACGGTACGGGCGGCCAACCGCAGGGAGCCGCTCCCGGTCCCCTCCCGCCCGTGCCAGACGGCCTCGAGCCGCAGGGCGTCGCCGTAGACCTCACGCCAGGGAACGAGCAGCTTGGCGGCACGATCGGGCCGCCCCGCCGCCAGCGCCCGCCCGACATCGGAGGCGGGCCCGAGCAGAACACTCACCCCGTCGGCATGATTACTGCCCCAGGGCACCACCGGCGCCCCCTCACCCGCATGGGCAGCCGTAACGAGCCGACACAGATCGGCCCACCCCCGAGCACCGTCCCGCGCCAGAAAAGTGACCCTGGACATCGACTCATCGACGAAGACACCACCACGCACCGGAGTACGACGCCGCTCCCGCCGCACCGGATCGTCCTCCCGCACCCGCACGGGCGACTCCACCGCCAGCTCGGCACCGAACAGCGGACGGACACCCACCCCCTCGCAGGCCTTGGCGAAGCGAACCGCCCCCGCGAGGGTGTCGCGATCAGTAAGAGCCAGAGCGTCCATACCCCGCTCGGCGGCACGCTCGGCCAGCCGCTCCGGATGCGAGGCCCCATACCGCAAGGAGAACCCGGAAACGGTGTGCAGATGCGTGAACCCCGACATCCGCACCTCCTACCTTCGAACATCAGTTCCCGATCGCCCCACCCCCACCATAGACCAAAATTCGAACTCCCGTGCGACAACCATTCGACCGCCTCCCACCTGCGAAAACACCTCCAGCCGACATCAACACTGCGGCGAAACGTCTGCCGACACACGTGCCGTAACCCTGCGGAGCCACGGTCCCGCGGCCGCCCACGCACGGGAGCGGGTCGGGGCGGTACGGCGCAACCCGCCGCGTACATGGCATTAGGACGGCCCCGCCTCTCAAAGAAACGGCAAGACCGTAGGCGGCGGGTTCGGCGGTCTGTGGCACGCCCGCGACCTCCTCGCGCACGGCTGCTCACTGGACCTGCACCCGCGCGCCTTCGCCCCCGGCCGCTGCGCCCAGACCACCCT
>NZ_JBEYUY010000038.1:0-89095 GCF_040643775.1 Streptomyces sp. NPDC047081
GGCCCCTTAAGGGCCGAAGCGGGGTCTGGGGGCGCAGCCCCCAGCACTCACGCCCCCGCCCCCCCCCCCCCCCCCCCACCCACCCCCCCCCCCCCCCCCCCCCCCCCCCCCCCCCCCCCCCCAAAACCGAAGGGAGGGGTGGCCGCGGGGGGGCCCCCCCCCCGGCGGGGGCGCCCCGGCCCCCCCCGCCCCCCCGGGCGGGGGCGCCCCCTGAGGAAAAGGGGCCGCCCGCGCCCGTCCGTGCTCAGTAGCCGACGTAGAAGGTCGCGTCCTGCTGCTCGGTGCTGGTGGAGATCGGGTCGATGCGCAGGACGTAGTTCGAGTGGCGGATGTACCGCGTCGGATAGTTGTACGAGCGGAACGAAGCCCACGAGGAGTCCGCCAGGCCCGCGGTCCTGTAGAAGGTCGCGTCGCCGGCGAACGTCGACGTGCCGTCGTTCACGTCGAGCTGGAGCGCGTAGTTGTAGTGCCGCAGATACCGGGTCGGGTAGTTGACCGACTGGAAGGACACCCCGCCGCTGTCCGCGAGCCCCGGCACCAGCTTCCACAGCGAGTCGGTGTACGGGTCGAAGGCGTACTCGTCGATCCGGCCCACGAAGTTGCTGTGCCGGACGTAACGCGCCGGGTAGTTGTAGGACTTGAGCCGGTTCCAGGCGGGCGTGCCCCACTTGGCGACCAGGTTGTTGTACTCGGTGGACGTGATCGGCTGGATGCCGCAGTGCTTGGAGTTGAGCGGCTGGGTGTACGTCTTCTGGTCGAGGGCCGTCCAGGTGCCGGCCGCGAGGCTGCTGGTCTGCCAGGCGTAGAAGACGCCGTTCGGTGACCAGGTGTCGCCCCAGAGGTACCAGGTCGAGCTCGACGCAAGCGACTTGACCAGCGTCGGCGCCTCGGTGCCGTTGTGCGAGACGGCGGTGCTGAACTCGGTGAAGCTGCCCGGGTCCAGTGAGGTGGACTTGGCGCCGACCAGGGTCGAGTTCTTCTTGAAGTACAGGTAGTTGACCCCGTTCACGCCGACGGCGAGGTCGCCGTCGATGACGTCGTAGCCGGGGTCGAAGAAGACCTGCGGGTCGGAGGCGGTCACGAAGTCGCCGGTGTAGTTCACCATGATCACGTTGTGGCCGCTGGAGTTCACGGCCGAGTAGATCACGCCGTACTGCCCGCGGCCCGCGTCCCAGTACGCCTCGGGCGCCCAGGCATGGGTGTCCATGCTGTGCACCTTCATCCGCCGGTAGCCGGTGAAGCTGCGCAGGTCGGTGGAGTCCCAGACGTGGATGTACTGGCTGACGTACGTCCAGTCGGTGCCCTTGAGGTCGGTGGCGAGCACCACGAACGTGCCGTCCTGCTTGCGCAGGATGAAGGGGTCGCGCAGGCCCAGGGAGCCCTCGGTCGGGGTGGCGACCGGGTCGTTCTGGTTGAGCGGGGTCCACTGCAGACCGTCGGTGCTGACGGCCAGGTGCAGGCCGTAGTTGGCGGCGAGCATGTCCGGCGACTCGGTGAAGTAGCACATGACGTACGCCGAGTTGGTGGCGGCCCTGGCCGCTCCGGCGCCGAGCGCCAGCGCGCCGGTGGCGGCCAGCGGGACGGTCGCGGCCATGCCGAGGAAGGAGCGGCGGGAGGTGCGGGGGAGGGGGTGGTCCGATCTGGCGTTCATGTGCTCTCCAGGGGCGTGCGGGGGATGCCCGATGACCGATATTTCGAACGAAGTTCGGTAAGTCGATCAGAAGGTAGAGATGTGACGGGTGTGCGTCAATCACACGGTCGCGCTTGGCTGGTTCTCGTCGTTCACCTTGCCGTCACCTTTGGCGCCCCTGTGTGGATCAAGCTCCGCCCGCACCCGGGCCGCCGCTCCCACCGCCACCGCGTCCCCGCCGAGCCCGGCAGGCAGCACCCGCAACGGGCGTCCGCTCACCGGCGGTTCGGCGGCCAGCGCCCGCCGGATCGCCGGCTCGATCAGCGCCCAGGACCGGCTGACGCCCCCGCCGACCACGAACGTCGTGACGTCCAGCAGCCCCGCCGTGACCAGGATCGCCCGGGCCACTCCGGCGCCCGCCGCCTCGCACACGGCGACCGCGTCCGTATCCCCCCGGCCGGCCGCCTCGGCGACCTCCCGCGCGGTGACCGTCCGGCCGGTCCGCTCGCCGTAACGGGCGGCGAGCGCACGGCCGGAGGCCAGCGTCTCCAGATGCCCGCGCCCGCCGCAGGTGCACGGCAGCTCACCGAAGCCCGGCACATGCCCGATCTCGCCCGCAGCGCCGTGCGGCCCGTCGTAAAGGGCGCCTTTCAGCCACAGCGCCCCGCCGACCCCCGTGCCCAGCGTCATCCCGAACACATCCGGCTCGCCCGCCACCGCACCGGCCAACGCCTCACCGCGCACGAACGCGTTGACGTCGTTGTCCAGGAACGCCGGTACGCCCAGCGCCCGTTCCACCTCCGCCGTCACCTCGAATCCGGCCCACCCCCGGAACGAGTCGCTCGCCACCAGCACCCGCCCGGCCCCCGCGTCCACCACCCCGGCCGCCCCGACCCCGACCCCGAGCAGCCGCCCGGGCGTACGGTCCAGCAGCAGTCGTACGGCGTCCAGCGCGGCCCCGACCATCGCCGCCCCGCCCTCGGCCGCCGGGGTCGGCACCTCCAGCCGGTCGGTGACCGTCAAGTCGACCGCGCACAGCACCACTTGGGTGGTCGTGCCGCCGATGTCGACGCCCGCGACGAGGGCCGTCATACGGTGACCCCGGCACGCCGCCGCCGCTGCACCACCGGATCCGGCACCGGCACGGCCGCGATGAGCCGCCGGGTGTACTCGCTCTCCGGACGCAGCAGGGTGGACATGGTCGGGCCCTGCTCCTCGACGCGCCCGGCCCGCATGACGACGACCCGGTGCGCGAACTGCTGCACCACGGCCAGGTCGTGGGAGACGAACAGACAGCCGAAGCCCAGTTCGCGCTGCAACTCGGCGATCACCTCCAGGACCGTGCGCTGCACACTGACGTCCAGCGCGCTCGTCGGCTCGTCCGCGACCAGCAGCCGCGGTTCGAGGACCAGGGCGCGGGCGAGACTCACCCGCTGCCGCTGACCGCCGGACAGTTCACGAGGGCCGCGCCCCATCAACTCCTTGGGCAGCCGCACCAGTTCGAGCACCTCGGCGACCCTGGCCCGCCGCTCGGCGGCCGACATTCCGCGCCGGTGCATCCGCAGCGGCTCGGCGACACACTCGGCCACGCTCATGCGCGCGTCGAGCGAGGCGACCGGGTCCTGGAGCACCACACCCACACCCGACAGCAGGGCGCGCCGCTTCCGGCCCCGGGAACGCCCCAGGTCGGTGCCGAAGAGCGACACCGTTCCGGAGTCCGGCGGGATCAGGCCCAGGGCGACCCGGGCCGCCGTCGACTTGCCGGAACCGGACTCGCCCACGAGGCCCACGGTCTCGCCGGGGCGCACATCGAGACTCACCCCGTCGAGAGCCCGTACGGCCCGCGGCCCCCGCCCGAACCGCACGCGCACATCGCGGAGTTCCACCACCGGAGCGTCCTCCTTCGGGGCCGGATCCTCGCCCTGGAACACCAGCCGCGGCACCGCCGCCAGCAGCTTCCGCGTGTACTCGTGCCGGGGCCGCAGCAGCACCTCCTCGACCGGCCCGGTCTCCACGATCTCGCCGTTCAGCATCACGGCCACCCGGTCGGCGAAGTCGGCGACCACGCCCATGTTGTGGGTGACGAGCAGTACGCCGGTGCCCGAGTCGGAGGCCAACTCCCTTAGCAGATCCAGGATTTCGGCCTGGACGGTCACGTCGAGGGCGGTCGTCGGCTCGTCCGCGATCAGCAGCGCCGGCGAGTTGGCGATCGCCATCGCGATGACGACACGCTGCCGCTGCCCGCCGGAGAGCTGGAAGGGGAAGGCCCTGGCCCGCTGCTCGGGCTCGGGGATGCCGACGCGGCGCAGCAGCTCGACCGCCTCGCGGGCGGCCTCGGCCCGGCCGACCGGGCGGTGGTTGCGTATGACCTCGGCGATCTGTGCGCCGACCCGGGTGAGCGGGTCGAGCGCGGTGGCCGGTTCCTGGAACACCATCGAGGCGGTACGGCCGCGCAGGCGCGCGAGTTCGACCTCGCCGGCGCCGACGACCTGGGTGCCGTCGACGGTGACGCTGCCCGTCGCGCGGGCGTTGCCGGGGAGCAGACCCATGGCGGCCAGGGCGACGGTGGACTTGCCGGAGCCGGACTCGCCCACCAGGGCGAGGGTCTCACCTGGATGCACGTGCAGTGATATGTCACATACCGCAGGCACCTCCCCGGTGTCCGTCGCGAAGTCCACCCGCAGATTCCCGATCTCCAGCACACTCTCCGCGGAACTCACCCGCGCCCCCTCACATCAAAGGCGTCCCGCAACCCGTCCCCGATCGCGTTGAACGCGCACACCACCAGGATGATCGCCAGACCCGGCGGAACGATCAGCCACCACCGCCCGGAGTACGCAGCCGTCAGACCGGCCGACAGCATCCCGCCCCAGTCGGTCTTCGGCGGCTGCACGCCCAGGCCCAGATACGACACGTACGCCACGAGCAGGATCGCGTCGGCGACTTGGAACGTGGCCGCGACGACGATCGTGGACACCGAGTTGGGCAGGATGTGCCGGGTGACCGCCCGCGTGTGCGTGCCGCCGGTCGCGCGCAGGGTCAGCACGTAGTCGCGGCTCTTCAGCGTCAGCGTCTCGGCCCGCACCAGTCGTGACGGCACGAGCCACGACACGAGCCCGAGCACCAGGATCAGCCCGGCCGTGTCCGGGGTCGTGATCGCGGACACGACCAGCAGGATGAACAGCGCGGGGATGGCGATCCCGGCGTCCACGACCCGCATCATCACCGCGTCGACCCAGCCGCCCGCGTACCCGGCGGCCGCACCCCACAGCGTCCCGATGACCGTCGCGAGGATCCCGGCCGCGAGCCCGACGAGCAGCGAGACCTTCCCGCCGTACATGAGCCGCCCGAGCTCGTCGTGCCCCACGGCGTCGGTGCCGAGCCAATGGGAGCCGCCGGGGGCGAGGTTGACCTGGCCGAGGTCGGTGTGGGTCTGGTCGGTGGAGTGGAGAAGCGGCCCGACGAAGCAGAACAGAAGGAACAGGAGGACCACCGCGAGACCGGCGACCGCCAGCTTGTTGCGGGTGAACTTCCGCAGGGACACCCGGTAGTTGGGGACGGGCTCGACGGGCGCCGTCTGCAGTACGGCAGTCATGCGTGCCCCGCCTTCACCCGAGGATCGACGATCCGCTGGACGACGTCGGCGAGCAGCGTGCCCACGACCGTCGCGACGGAGATGACCAGCACGCAGCCCAGCAGCACCGGATAGTCGGACGACTGCGCGGCGCTCCAGAACAGCAGCCCCATCCCCGGGTAGTTGAAGAGCTGCTCGACGACCAGCGCGCCTCCGAACAGCACCGGCACGTAGTAGCCGAGCATCGCGATCACCGGCGTCAGCGAGTTCCGGAAGACGTGCCGGAAGAGGATCGCCCCCTGCCGCGAGCCGCCCGCCCGAGCGGTACGGACGTAGTCCTCGGAGAGGTTCTCCAGGGTCGCGGCCCGCATGTACCGGCTGAACACGGCGACCATGGAGGCCGCCCCCGTGACGACCGGCAGGACCAGCGCCACCGGATCCGCGAACACCTGGGCCAGCGTGTCCCCTTGGGGCGCCTGCGAGGGGAACCAGTTCAGCTTCTGCGTGAAGACCAGCACCAGGACCAGCCCCAGGAAGTACACCGGCGTCGAGTACGCGACGAAGCTCAGCGTGGTGATCACGTAGTCCGCGGGCTTGTTGCGCCGCACCGCCTGCCACATCCCCAGCGGAACGGCCAGCAGCAGCCCGACGACGGCGGACAGGACCGTCAGCACCAGGGTCTTCGGCAGCCGTTGCCCGATGAGCTGCGAGACCGCCTCGTTCAGGGTGTACGACGTCCCGAGGTCACCGTGGAGCAGGGTGCGCAGGTAGTAGACGTACTGGACGGGCAACGGCCGGTCCAGCCCCTGGTCGTGGTTGAAGGCGGCGATCTGCTGGGCCGTCGCCTGCGGGCCGAGGATCCCGCGCGCGGGACCCCCGGGCAGCGCGTGCAGCAGGCAGAAGACCACGACCGTGACGATGAGGATCACCACGAGCGCCTGGGCCGTCCGCCGGGCGAGGTAGGCGAGAGTCTCCATGCCTCAGCTGGTCCACTTCCACTGCGCGGGATGGAAGTTGGCGAGCGAGTCCTGGGAGAAGCCGCCCAGGCCCTTCTTCATCACGGAGATCTGGTAGTCGGGCTCCGGCAGCCAGATCACCGGCAGGTCCTTGGCGAGGGCCGCGCTGTACTCCTGGACCGCCTGGTTCGAACTCGACGTCGTGGACGCGGTGATGAGCTTGTCGACGGCCGTGTTCGAGTAGTTGCCGAAGTTGGAGCCGCCCTTGGTCTGGAAGAGCGAGTCGCCGGTCGGGAAGGCGTTGAAGTACCAGCTGCCCGCCGTGCCGAAGAAGGACAGCTGCCACTTGCAGATCGACTGGCCCGCCGTGCACTGCGGGGTCTGCGAGAGCACCGAGTTGACCGGTGCCGTCTTGATGGAGAACTTGATGCCCGTCTTCGCGAGCGAGGACTGGATCGCGCTCATCATGTTGTCGGTCACGGTCGAACCGGACTGCGACAGCACGGTCATCTCGAACTTCGTCCCCTTGGCGACACCCTCACCGCACTTCGCGGAGTCCGTGCACGTCATCACCCCGCCCTGCTCGGCCCAACCATGGCTCGTCAGCAGGGACTTGGCGGCCGAGGTCGAGAAGGGATACGGGTTGTCCTTCTGCGTCGGCGAGACGAAGTCGGAGGTCTGCGCCTGCGGGATCGGACCGTAGCCGGGCACCGCCGTCCCGTTGAAGACGGCCTTCGCGAGAGTCGTCTGGTCGATCGACCGCTGCACCGCCTGCCGGGCGTACAGCTGCTTGAACACCGCGCCCATCGCCGGGTTGTTGAAGTTGTACGGCATGTAGGTGATCGCCCAGCCCGACCACGGCTTCACCTCGTAGCCGCGTGCGGTGAAGCTGTCCTTCTGGTCGAGGTCGGTCGCCTCGATGTAGCCGTAGTCGACCGTGCCCGAACGCAGCGCGTTCTTCTCCGCGTCCGCCGTCGTGAAGGGGAGGAGGTTCACCGTGGGGATGCCCGGCTTCTCGCCGCCGTCGTACTTCTTGTTGGCGGTCAGGACGACCTTGCCGGCGGTGGAGAAGGACTTCACCTGGTACGGGCCGCTGATGGTCTTCCAGAGGGGGTTGGTGGCGTAACCCCCGATGTTCTTGGCCGCGTTGTTGAGGTACGTCCAGGTCGCCTTCGGGCTGCCCTTGTCCCAGACGTGCTGGGGGAGCGGGTTGATGGAGTTCAGTTCGTTGGCCAGCATCCACTGCGGGTTGTAGGCCTTGTCGAAGGTGATCGTGAAGTGGGTGTCGTCCTCGGCCTTGAAGGACGTCCAGTTGTCCGGCGCCTTGCCCGGGTTGTAGCCCGCCCACTGCGCCTTGTTCGCCTTGATGAGGTCGAACCAGAACTCGACGTCCTTCGAGGTGATCGGCTTCCCGTCGCTCCAGTGCCGGTCGCCGAGGGTGATCTTCACGCTCTTGTTGTCGGCGGCGAAGTCAGCGGCCGTCGCGATCGAACCGGCCTTGTTCCAGGCGATCTTGCCGGTCGAGCCGTCGTACGCGATGAGCGGCTCCCACAGCGTGTTCGCGATGGAGATGTTGTTGGTGTTCAGGTGCGCGGCCGTGCCGATCGGCAGGATCCAGTTCGGCGTGAAGTTCGCGGGCAGCGCGTAGTTGATCGAGTCCTTCGACGCGGACGACGTACCGCTCGACCCGGAGCAGCCGGCGAGCAGCAGCGTGCCCGCACAGACGACGGCGCCGGCGAGAAGTCTCGTGCGGGCAGGGGACATGGCTCACCTCGAAGAAAGGGGGAGTGGAAGCGGGGTGAGGACAGTCAACGACCCGATTGTTCGAAGAAACAGACGCGCTGCTGTAAAAAGCCTGTTTCTGCTGATCTGAAAAAAGCGCACAGGTGGCCTATGGGTCGTACGCTCATCGTCCCGAACGCCGCCGACGGAAGTTACTTCGTCCATGACTGAAAAAAGTCCGCCGCGCCGGAAGAACGGCGCGGCCGTCTCCTCGCTGGCCGAGCGTGTCCTCGAACTCCTCGCCTCCGGGCAGGCCACGACGCGCACGGAGATCGCCGGGCTGCTCGGTGCGGCGCCCTCGACGATCTCGTTCACCGTGAGCCAGCTGCTGGAGCACGGACTGGTCGCGGAGGAGGGCACGGTGTCCTCCGCGGGCGGACGCCCGCGGAAGGTGCTGCGCCTCGGTGGCAGCGACGGCTTCGCGGTCGCGGCGGAACTCGGCGGCCGGCACGCCCACGTCGGTGTCGTACTCCCCGGGGGCGGACTCACCGACGTCTCCACGGTCCCGTTCCCGACCGCCGACGGCCCCGAGGCGGCACTGCCCGGACTGGCCGAGACCCTCGCGGACCTGGCCGAACGGCACGGCCGACCGCTGCTGCGCGGAGTGGGCCTGTGCCTGCCGGGACCGGTCGACGTGGCCCCCGGCCTGGTGACGCTCCCCGCCCGCATGCCGGGCTGGAACAGATTCCCCGTACGGGCCTGGATGGAGGAGCGTTTCGCGGTCCCCGTGGCCATCGAGAACGACGCCAACTGCATGGCCGTCGGCGAGCACAGCGTCCGCCCCGCCGAGCAGCGCCAGTCCATCATGGTGAAGGCCGGCTCCGGCATCGGCGCCGGCGTCATCGCGGACGGCCGCCTCTACCGCGGCGGCACCGGAGCCGCCGGCGAGATCACCCACGTCCGGGTCGAGGCCGGCCACGACACGCCCTGCTCCTGCGGCAACACGGGCTGTCTGGAGACGGTCGCCTCGGGCGCGGCCCTGGTCCGCATCCTGCGCGAGCGCGGCCTGGAGGTGACGTCCACGGAGGACGTCGTACGCCTCGCCACGGACGCGGACCCCGAGGCCACCCGGGCCGTCCGCCAGGCGGGCCGCTACCTCGGCCAGGTCCTGGCAGCCAACGTCAACTTCTTCAACCCCGACGCCGTGTACCTGGGCGGCATCCTCTCCACCCTCGAACCCTTCGTAGCCGCGGTACGCAGCCAGCTGTACGAGGGCTGCCATCCCCTGGTCACCAAGCATTTGGTGATCGAGCGGGCGAGCCTGGGCGCCGACGCCGGCTTGGTCGGAGCAGGCCAGTTCGCACTGCAGCAGGCGCTCACACACGCACTGAAGAAGGTCACTGACCAATCGGCGACGCGATGACCCACCCAGGGGCGCGGGGAACTGCGCGACCAGCCACAACGAACCCGCGGCCGACGAACAACCCGGAGCCCCCCATGTCCTCCCCGAAACGCCCCGTAATCGCCATCGCAGGCCTCGGCATAGAGTCCTCCACCTTCTCTCCGGCCCGCACCGAAGCCCCCGCCTTCCACCCCCTCCGCGGCGACGAGACCCTGACCCGCTACCCGTTCCTCGCCCCCGGCACCGAACTGCACGACTCGGCCCACTGGCGCGGAGCACTCGTCGGCAAGGCCCTCCCCGGCGGCACGGTCACCGCGGCCGCGTACGCCGAACTCACCGCCGAACTCCTCGACAGACTCGGCCGGTTGGGCCGTATCGACGGACTCTGGTACGACATCCACGGCGCGATGACGGTAGAGGGCCTGGACGACGCCGAGGCCCAACTCCTCGCCCGCATAAGGGAAGTGATCGGCCCGGACCCCTTCGTGTCCACGTCCATGGACCTGCACGGCAACGTCTCCCGCGACCTCGTCCACATGAGCGACCTGATCACCTGCTACCGCATGGCCCCGCACGAGGACGCCATGGACACCAAGGAGCGCGCCGCCCGCAACCTCGTCGATCTCCTCGCCACCGGCGGACCCTGCCCGGTCAAGGCCTGGATCCCCGTACCGGTGCTGCTGGCCGGAGAGCAGACCTCGACCCGCATCGAGCCGGCGAAGAGCGTGTACGCCGCGGTGGACGACGTGGAGGCCACCGAGGGCGTGACCGACGCGGCGATCTGGGTCGGCTACGCGTGGGCCGACGAGCCGCGCAACCGGGCGGCGGTCGTCGTGACGGGACCTGATGAGGAGGCCGTGACCTCAGGCGCTGAAAGCCTCGCGAACCGCTTCTGGGCGGCCCGCCACGACTTCGCCTTCGTCGCCCCGACCGGCACTCTCGACGACTGCCTCGACGAGGCCCTCGCCTCCACCGCCCGCCCCTACTTCGTCAGCGACACCGGCGACAACCCGACCGCGGGCGGCGCCGGAGACGTCACCTGGGGCCTCCAACACGTCCTGGCCCGCCCGGAGTTCAAGGACGAGGACGGCCCCACCGTCATCTACGCCTCCCTGCCCGGCCCGGCGGCCGTCGACACCGCCGTCGCGGCCGGCGTCGGCGCGACCGTCACCGTCACCGCGGGCGCCGAGGTGGACGACCGGCACGCCGGCCCCCTCACCCTCACCGGCACCGTCCACGCGATCCGGCACGGCGACCGCGACGCCGGCACCGAGGTGGTCCTCCGGGTCGGCTCCGTGCACGTGATCCTGACCCGGCTGAGGAAGCCGTACCACCATGAACACGACTTCACCGACCTCGACCTGAGCCCCCGTCAGGCAGACGTCGTGATCGTCAAGATCGGCTATCTCGAACCCGAGCTCTTCGCGATGGCCGCCGACTGGAAGATGGCGCTCACCCCGGGCGGTGTCGACCAGGACCTGACCAGGCTCGGCCACCACCGCATCCGCCGCCCCATGTTCCCGTTCGACCCGGACCTGCCGGACCCGGACCTGACGGCGCGGATCGTCGCGCCGTCGGACCGGCCCCTCACGGGCCCCCGGGAGTGAGCTGCCCGCCTCCGTCGGACTGCACGGCGGAGGCGATCAACTGGTCGAGCAGCGCGATGAGTACGTCCCGGCACGAGCCGCGTTCGCGGGCGTCGCACAACAGGACCTGCACGTGCGCCGGGAGGGCCAGCGCGTCGCGGATCTCCTCGGGCGGGTAGGGGTGTTCGCCGTAGAAGCCGTTGACGGCGACGACGAACGGGATACCCCTGCGCTCGAAGAAGTCGATCGCCGCGAAGCTGGTCTCCGGGCGGCGGACGTCGATGAGGACGACCGCGCCCAGGGCGCCCAGGGCGAGGTCGTTCCACATGAACCAGAACCGCTGCTGGCCCGGGGTGCCGAAGAGATACAGCACCAGGTCCTGGCCGATGGTGATCCGGCCGAAGTCCAGGGCCACCGTGGTGGCCTTCTTCTCCTCGATGCCCTCCAGGTCGTCGACGCCGAGGCCGGCCGAGGTGAGCCGTTCCTCGGTGCGCAGCGGCGCGATCTCGCTCACCGAGCCGACCATGGTCGTCTTGCCCACGCCGAAACCGCCGGCGATGAGGATCTTGACCGTGTCGGGCGCCGACCGGGTGATGGTGTCAGAGTCGGCCAAGACCGTCCCTCACTTTCTGCAACAGGTCCTTGTCCTGGTTCCGGGACACCGGGTGGGGCGGACGGAGCGTGATCCGGCCCGCTTCCAGCAGGTCGCAGAGCATGATCACGACCACGCTCACCGGCAGGTCGAGCAGTGCGGCGAGTTCCGCGACGGCGATCGGCTCGGCACACCGGCGCAGGATGCGCTGGTGCTCCGGCTGAGGTCGGGTGGCCCAGGTCGGCGGCGGGTCCACCGCGGTAACCGTCGTGATGAGCGTGAAGTCGGCGCGGCTCGGCCGGGTCCGTCCGCCGGTCAGTGCGAACGGCCGTACGAGACGGCCTGCCGTGTCGCCTCCGCCCACCTCACGCGCCGGAATCGACGGTGGGGCCGATGCCGGCCCGCGGCGCCGCGCTCAGGTGCTCACCGATCTTCTTCACCAGCATGTTCATCTGGTACGCCACCACACCCACGTCGGCACCCTGGCTGGTCAGCACCACCAGATGGGCACCAGGACCGGCCGAGGTGAGGATCAGGTAGCTGTGGGCCATCTCGATCAGCGCCTGGCGCACCGGACCACCGCGGAAGTCCATGCTCACGCCCTTGCTGAGGCTCATCAGCCCGGACGCGGTGGCGGCCAGCCGCTCCGCGTCGTCGCGCAGGAACCCGGTGGACTTGCTCACGACCAGGCCGTCCTCCGAGAGCACCACGGCGTGGTTCACCTCGGCGACCCGGTCCACAAGTCCGGTCAGCAGCTGATCCAGCTGGGTATGGGTGGCTGGGATGGGGCGTGTCATGGCGGTGTCCTTCGTCAGCGATCGGCGGGCGGGGGCGAGGGGACTGCGGTGCCTGCGGCGGGGACGTCCGTGCCCGGGGCGGGATACCGGGCGCCCGGGTCGTCGGGTGCGGATGCTTCCTCCTGGTCGTACTGCTGTCTGGCCTCCTCGTCACGCGCCCGGAGCGTGCCGCGCTGGAACCCGCCCAGCGAGGAGGCGGCGCGCTCGGCGGTGAAACCTTCGTCGTAACCGTTCTGCCCGCTCCCCGGCGGGCCTTCGAGGAGTTCGGCGGCGAGGCTCGACTGGGGAACCCGGCGGGGCAGCGGGGCGAGTCCCCGCGTGCGCCCGCCCGCCGCGTGCCGGCCCGTCCGCCCGGGTTCCCCCGCGCGGGCGTGCCCGCCCTCGTCGAGCGACTCCCGCAGCCGGGCCGCGAGCGCCGAGAGCGCGGGCTCGTCGGCCGGCGGCTGCGGGACGGGCTCCTGCGCCGGCACGTCGAGGACCTCGCCGGGCAGGTCCGGCAGATCCCGTACGACGATGTCGTGCGGCAGCAGCACGATCGCCGAGGTTCCGCCGTACGGCGACGGGCGCAGCGTCACCGTGATGCCGTGCCGGGTCGCCAGACGGGCGATGACGAACATGCCGAGCCTGAGGTCGTCGGCGAGCGCGACCACGTCGAACTGCGGCTCCACCGCCAACTGGGCGTTGAAGGCCGCGTAGTCCTCCTCCGTCATGCCGAGCCCGCGGTCCTCGACCTCCACGGCCAGGCCCCGGGCGACCATCGCCGCCCGTACCGAGACCGGGGCCGGCGAGGGCGAGTACGCGGTCGCGTTGTCGATCAGCTCGGCCAGCAGATGGATCACGTCGGCCACGGCGGGCGGCGCCAGGTACACGTCCTCGTGGGTGTTCACCTCCACGCGCTTGTACTCGGCGACCTCGCCGACCGCGCTGCGCAGGATGTCGATCAGCGCGACCGGCTCCTGCCAGCTGCGCCGCGGCTGCTCACCGGAGATGATGACCAGGTTCTCCTCGTACCGGCGCAACTGGCTGGCCGTGGAGTCCAGTTCGTACAGGCCCTTGAGGACGTCCGGGTCGGTGTGCTCGCGCTCCAGCGCGTCCAGCTTGGTGAGCTGGAGGTTGACCAGGTTCTGGCTCTGCCGGGCGATGCCGAGGATGACCTTCTGGAAACCCCGCCGGGTGTCGGCGAGTTCGATCGCGGTGTGCACGGCGGTGCGCTGCGCCTTGTTGAACGCCCTTGCCACCTGGCCGAGTTCGTCACGGCCGTAGTCGAGGGGCGGGGTCGCGAGGTCCGCGTCCACCTTCTCGCCGCGGTCGAGGCGGGCGACCACGTCCGGCAGCCGTTCCTCGGCCAGGCTGAGCGTCGCCTCGCGCAGCCCGCGCAGCCGGCGGGACAGCGAGCGGGTGATCCGCCAGGACATGCCCACGCACAGCAGCAGCGCGACCAGCCCGCCCGCGCTCAGCGAGGCCGCGGTGATCAGCAGGCTGTGCGCCTTGTCGGCGCTGCGGTCGAGCAGACCCGAGGTCTGGTCCTGGATCATCTGCCCGTACTCGTCGCCGACCTGCGCGAAGGCGGTCGCCCACTGCTTGCTCAGGTCCGGCAGTACGACCTTGCCGTCGGTGCCGGACGGCCGGGCCGCCAGCACCCGGTCCTCGATGTCCTGGACGCTCTGCCACTCGGGGCTCTGCAGGATCCGCTCGGTCTGCGTCTTGGCGCTGCCCTGCAGCGAGGGCACGATCTGGTCCTCGACCAGCCAGCGCCGGGTGGCGACCAGCTGGGAGAACGCCGTCCAGTCCTTCGCGCTCAACTGCCCCGCCGGCCACGCCAGGGTGAGCTGCGCGTCCTCCTGTGCGACCAGCTCGGCCGCGTGCTCCAGGGCGACCAGCGGGCCGGCCTGCGAGGTGAGGTCGCCGTCGTCGACCTGGGACAGCTCCTCGAAGGCGTGGATCTGGTCGTCGATGATCGAGCCGTACTGGCCGAGCGCCTGCGCCGCGCTGATGTTCGTCGGGTCGTCGACCTGGCCGCGGTAGTACTCCAGGCTGCCGACCGAGCCGAGCACCGAGTACAGCCGGTCCGAGATGCGCGAGGGCGCCTTGTCGATCGCGTCGGACTGCCCGACCAGCTTGGCGACCGCCTTGTCCGTCTCCTTGCGCTGCGCCTCCAGCGCGGCCCTGGAGCCCCGCTGGTCGTGGGCCAGCCAGGCCGCGGACAGACTGCGCTCCCGCTGCAGCGCGAGCGTGGCGTCCGTGCCCATCGCACCGGTCGACCGGCTCAGTTCGGTCTGCGAGCGCAGCCGCAGCCCCTCGGTGAAGATCTGCGTCGTCGTCACGCCCCACATGGCGGCGAGGGTGACGCTGGGAACCAGTGCCAGCAGGATCAGTGAGAGACGTATGGAGCCGAGACGGCGCCGGGCACGTGTCCGTGGAGACATCGTCGTCCTAGTAGGCGATCAGCTAAGCGGAGAGGGGAAACGGGGGTGGCCGTGATCGGGGAGAGAAGGGGTGCACAGGATGCTATCCGTACAAGTGACCGCACGTGCCACGGGTCATCGAATCTTTCGCGACAGTGATGGACGAACTGTCGCCCGGCGCGCGCTCAGCGGGTACCGCCCGCAGCGAACTTCGCCACCGCGGCCACATTGGTCTTCGTCACGAAGGCCGGCCCGGTGAGCACGGGAGACACACCGCCGCCGCTGATGTTGCCGTTCGTCCGGTACAGCCACAGCCCGTCCACCGCCAGATAGCCCTGGAGATACGGCTGTTGATCGACGGCGAACTGCACCGAGCCGCTCTGCACCGCCTTGACCAGGTCCTTGTTGAGGTCGAAGGTCGCGACCTCGGCGCTGCTGCCGGACGCCTTCACCGACTTGACCGCGATCAGCGCGAACTGTGCGCCGTTGGTGACCACTTCGTCGATCGTCGGGTCCTGTCGCAGCCTGGCCGTGATCGCGGCGGAGGTCGCGTCCGCGTCGGTGCCCTCCACGTACAGGTTCTCGGTCTGCCCGCCGAAGGTCTTCTTCACGCCCGCGCAGCGCGCCTCCAGGGCGATGTTGCCGCGCTCGTGGATCACGCACACGGCGTGCTTGGCCTTGAGGTCGTCCAGTTTGTCGCCGACCGCCTGCCCGGCGACGCTCTCGTCCTGACCGAAGTACTCCAGCAGCCCCTCGGGCTGCCAGGACTCGATCCCGGAGTTGAGCCCCACCACGGGTATGCCGGCCGCCTTCGCCTGCGCGATCGGCCCCTGCATGGCCTGCGGTTTCGCGAGGGTGACCGCGATCCCGTCGACCTTGTCGCGTACGGCGTCCCGCACCAGCTCCGCCTGACCCGCCCCGTCCGGGTCGCTGGCGTACGTCAGTGTCACGCCGTCCTTGGCGGCGGCCGCCTCAGCGCCCTTGCGCACCAAATCCCAGAAGGCGTCGCCCTTCGCGCCGTGCGTGACCAGCGTGATCCGGTACCGGGCCCCGCTCGCCTTGCCGACGGAGTCCGTGGTGGTGTCCGAACGCTCGCCGGACGCGGAACAGGCCGCCGCGAGCAGCACGCCGGCCACGGCGAGGGCCGCGACACGAACCGGTCTGCGGGGGGCGGCGGGTGGGGGAGGAGTGTTCATGAGGGTGCGGCACCTCGCTGTGCGGCCGAGCTGGCGGAACGACGCGGCTGAGCCCTCCGTACGCCGTCCGACGCACCGTACGCCGTCCGGGTGACTCTCGCTGGCCGGAGCCAATCGCGTGTGACCGCCGGTAGTCAAGTGAGCAGCCACTTTAAGTGAGTTACTGCTCCCGCATCGTGATGATTCCGATCAGCGGGACGCCGACGAAGTCGACAAGAAGACTCAGGGCTTCGGGCTCGCTTCACGGCTTCCGCGCCACGGCCCCGTACATGGCGATGTCCTCGTCGCGAACGGCTTCCGTCCCGCTGTCGTCCGGATGCCACTTGTGGACCTGCACGATGCCGGGCTCGACGAGGTCGAGGCCCGTGAAGAACTCCTCCGCCTCCGCGAAGGTGCGCAGCCGCATCGGCATGTCGCGGGCCGCGTACTCGCGGGCGACCCGGCCGACCTCCTCCGGCGCGAACTCGGCCGTACCGATGGACATCGCCAGGTAGCTGCCCGACGGGAGCGGTTCGAGCAGCCGGCGGACGATGCCGACGGCGTCGTGCTCGTCGAGGAGGAAGTGGACGATCGCGATGACGGTCAGCGCGACCGGTTCGCCGAGGTCGAGGGTGTCGCGGAAGGCGGGGGAGCCCAGGATGGCGGCCGGATCGCGCATGTCGGCCTCGGCGTACGCCGTCCTGCCCTCCGGCGTGCTGTTCAGCAGCCCCTCGGAGAGCGTGAGGACGAGCGGGTCGTTGTCGACGTACACCACCCGCGACGCGGGGGCCGCCGACTGGGCTATCTCGTGGATGTTCGGCGAGGTCGGGATGCCGGAGCCGATGTCGAGGAACTGCCGTATCCCGGCCTCCTCTGCGAGCCAGCGCACGGCACGGTTCATCCAGTCGCGGTTGGCCCGCATGTGCACGGGCAGCGCGGGCCACTCACGGCACATCGCGTCGCCCGCCTCCCGATCGGCGGGGTAGTGGTCCTTGCCGCCGAGGATGTAGTCGTAGATCCGCGCGGCGTGCGCCGTACCGGTGTCGGTGTCTCTCTCCATGCACCTCCCATCCCATCCTCAACTCCCTTCTAATCAGGGAGAGTTGAAAGCGGCCTAGCGCGGTGTCGGATTCCTTCGGATCACCCGCCTCCCATGGCGGAAACCCTCGATCGGGCGGTTCTGGCTGGAGCGAATTCCCTTCCTTCTCGGACGCTGTCGGCACGTCGGGAGAGTCGGAGAGAGGGAAGGGGAAACCATGACCACCGAGCGAGTCGTGTCGCCGCCGGGCCGGGCCGCGTTCCCGGGGCGGTGGGTCGCGCTGGTCGCGCTGTTGCTCGCGGAGGCGATGAATCTGCTGGACGCGACCGTCGTACAGGTCGCCGCGCCCGCGATCCACGCGGACCTGGGCGGGGCGGTGTCGGACGTGCAGTGGTTCGGCGCCGCGTACACGCTGCCCTTCGCGGTGCTGCTGGTGACCGGCGGGCGGCTGGGGGACATCGCGGGGCGGCGCCGGGTGTTCGTGTGCGGGGTCCTGGGCTTCGCGGCCGCGTCCGTGGCCTGCGCGCTGGCGCCCGCGCCCGGGGTGCTGATCGGTTTCCGGGCGGTGCAGGGAGCCGCCGCGGCCGTGGTGATCCCGCAGACGATCGGCCTGATCAAGGCGATGTTCGACGGTACGGAACTGTCGCGGGCGCTCGGCAGCATCGGACCCGTGATGGGACTCGCCGCCGTCTGCGGGCCGGTGCTCGGCGGGGTGCTGACCCATGCCGACCTGTTCGGTTCGTCATGGCGCGCGGTGTTCCTGGTGAACGTCCCCGTCGCCTGCGCGGTCCTCGCCCTGGCGGCACGGCTGCCGGAGAACCGGGCCCCGCACCGGCCGACCCTCGACCCGACCGGCACGGTGCTCGTGTCGGCCGGCACCGGGCTCGTCGTCCTCCCGCTGATCGGCGCCGACCTGACGGCGATGCCGGCCCGCGACTGGGCGACCATGGCGGCCGGGCTCGCGGTGCTGGCCGTCTTCGCGGTCCACCAGCGCCGGGTGGCCGCCGCGGGGCGCAGCCCGCTGGTGGAGCCGGGCCTGTTGCGGCGGACCGGCTTCACGGCCGCGCTGGTGACGTCGACGGCCTTCTTCGCCACGACGACCGGACTGACCACTGTGGTCGTCCTCCAGCTCCAACTCGGCGCCGACACGGCCGTGTTGGCGGCCGGACTGAGCCTGGTCCCGTGGTCGGTGGGGCTGGCCGCCGGGTCGTGGGTGGCGGGCGCGCATCTGGTACGGCGGTACGGGCGCCGCCTGATGTACGCGGGGCTCGGCGTGCTGCTGGCCGGAATCGGGGGCGGCGTGGCGGCGTACGCCGCTGCGGGACCCGGCGCGTATCCACGGGCACTGCTGCCGGCGCTCGCGGTGATCGGCCTGGGCGCCGGCTTGTTCAGCCCCTCCTTCTTCACCCTCGCACTGGCCCCGCTCGGCCCTCGGGAGATCGGCTCCGCGGCCGGACTGCTCAACGCGGTCCAGCAACTCGGGGCAACGCTGGGGGTGGCGATTCTCGGAAGCGTCTATCTGCACGACGCGGGGAGCGCGGAAGGGGCGTTCTGGGTCGGGGCGGGCCTGGTGGGGGTTGCGGGGGCGGGTGCTCGGGCGATGGGGAGGGAGACGGGCTGAGGCTTCACGACCGGGTGCCGGGCGCGCCGCGGTCCCCTGCCTCACCCGCGCGAAGACGCCCGACGGCTCCCCTCCCCGCAGAGCCGCTCCCTTCTCCCACCCCCTCTAGACTGGTGCGGCCCTTACGACGGCGCGCACCGACCGCGCGAGGGGGCGGCTCGGACAAGGAGGACAACAACCGTGGCGGCAGCCGGCAGTGGCTTCGAGGACCCCTCCGCCGACGTGCTCGACCGCGCGGCCGCGGCCTTCGGACTGCTCGCCTCGCCCGCCCGGCTGCACATCGTCTGGGCACTGGCCCAGGGCGAGAGCGACGTCACCGGCCTCGCCGAGCGCGTCGGCGGTGCGCTGCCCGCCGTCAGCCAGCACCTCACCAAGCTGAAGCTGGCCGGCCTGGTCCGCGCCCGCCGCGAGGGCCGCCGGCAGGTGTACTTCGTCGACCCCGACGACCAGGCGGCCGTCGTGGACGTCGTACGGCTCATGGTGGGCCGGCTCTCCGACCATGCCGACGCCATCCCCTCGCCGCGCCTCCGTGGCCTCTGAGCCCGGCTCCGGCACCCATCTGCAGGTGCTGCGCCGGCTCGACACGGGCCTGCGCGGGCTGACCGACGCCGAGGCCGCGGCCCGGCTCGCGGAGCTCGGCGAGAACGTCCTCCCCGAGCAGCGCACGCCCTCCTGGACCCGCCGCAGCGTCCGCGGACTGCGCGACCCCTTCACCGCCGTGCTGTTCTGCCTCGGCCTGGTCTCCGCCGCCGTCGCCTCCTGGGGCACCGCCGCGGTGATCCTCGCGCTGGTCGCGGTCAGTTGTGTGCTGCGGGCGAGCGGGGAGCACCGGGCCGACCGTTCCATGGCGGCACTGCGTGGCCTCGTCGCCGGCACGGCCACCGTGCTGCGGCGCGGGGAGACCGGACAGACGCCCCGCGAGATCCCGGTCGCCGAACTGGTGCCGGGCGACGTGATCAGGCTCGGGCCGGGAGACCTGGTCCCCGCGGACGTACGGCTGCTGCGCGCCCGCGGCCTCACCGTCCACCAGGCCGCACTGACCGGGGAGACGGCACCGGTCCCCAAGACCGCCACCGACACCCCCGACTCCTCGGCCGAGGGCCCCTTCACCGAGCCCCACCTGTGCTTCCAGGGCAGCGGCGTGGCAACCGGCAGCGCCACCGCGGTCGTACTGGAAACAGGTGCGCGGACGCGACTGGCGGCGCCGTACGCACGGCCCGGACCGTCGAGGGGCCGCCGGGGCGGACAGCGCGTGGGGGTCGCCTCGCCCCGTTCGCAGGCCAGCGCCTTCGACGATTCCGTGCACGGGATCTCCTGGGTGCTGATCCGGTTCATGCTGCTGACTCCGCCGCTGGTGCTGATGGCCGGTGCGGCGTTGCGCGGGCGGGGGCTGGAGACGCTGCCGTTCGCGGTGGCGGTGGCCGTCGGGCTGACGCCCGAGATGCTGCCGGTCATCGTCACCAGCTGTCTGGCCCGCGGCGCCACGCGGCTCGCCCGCGGGCACGACGTGATCGTCAAACGGCTGCCCGCCCTGCACGACCTCGGCGCGGTCGACGTCCTGTGCGTGGACAAGACCGGCACCCTCACCGAGGACCGGCCGGTGGTCGTACGTTCCCTCGACGGCACGGGGCAAGACGACCCGGACGTGCTGCGCTGGGCCGCCGTCGGCGCCTGGTGGACCCTCCAACTCGCCGAACTGCCCGCTCCGGACGCGCTCGACGAGGCGCTGCTGGAGGCGGCGGGAGCGGTCGGGGAGGAGTACGACGGGGTGGGCGCCGCGCCCTTCGACCCGGTACGGCGCCTCGCCACGGCGGTGGTCCGGGGCCCCGGCCTGGGCTCGCACACGGTGATCGTCAAGGGCGCCGTGGAGGACGTACTGGAACGGTGCGAGCTGGAGCCGACGGAACGGGACCGCCTGCTCGCCCTGGCCGCGCAAGAGGCCGAATCGGGCGTACGACTCCTCGCCCTCGCCACGGCCGAACGCCCCGCCCGCCCCCGCGACCACGCCCCCACCGACGAATCCGGCCTCACCTTCCGAGGCCTGATCACCTTCCACGACGCCCCCGCCCCCACAGCCACGGAGGCCCTCCGCACCCTCGCCGCACTCGGCATCACAGTGAAGATCCTGACGGGCGACCACCCCGCCACGGCGGCCCGGGCCTGCCGTGAGCTGGGGGTGGAGCCGGGGGAGGTGCGGACGGCGGCGGATGTCTTTGCGGGGGCTGCGGGGGAGGGCGGAGCGGGGGCGAACGGGGGTGGGCGTGCGGAGGTGGGCCTGGGCTGCGGTGCGGAAGCTTGTCGGGGTGAGCACGCGGGAGGCGCCGAGGGCTGGGGTGTGGGAGCTGGTGCGGGCCGTGGCGCAGAGGCCGACGAGAGCTGTCGCGCGGGGGTCGGTGCGGGCCGTCGCGTGGGGGTCGGTGCCGGGCGGGGTGCGGTGGGTTTGGACGAGACCGTCGTCGTCGCCCGATGCACCCCCGAGGACAAGGCCCGCCTCGTCGCCGGGTTGCGGGCCGCCGGGCGCACCGTCGGGTTTCTCGGGGACGGGGTCAACGACGTGCCCGCGCTGCGGGCCGCCGACGTGGGGATCGCGCCGCGCGGGGCCGTGGACGCCGCCCGGGAGAGCGCCGACGTCGTGCTCGCCGCCAAGGACCTCACCGCCATCGGGCACGCCGTCACCGCCGGCCGTCACAGCAGCGGCAACATCGCCTCGTATCTGCGCGTGACCCTGTCCTCCAACCTCGGCAACGTCCTCGCCATGCTCCTGGCCGGCCTGCTGCTGCCCTTCCTGCCCATGCTCCCGGCCCAGGTGCTCGTGCAGAACCTGTGCTTCGACGCGGCCCAGCTCGCCTTCGCCTACGACCACCCGGGCCCCGCCGCACTGCGCCGCCCCGCCGGGCTGCGACCCCGGGCGTTCCTCAGGTTCATCACCGGCTTCGGCGTGCTCAACGCGATCGCCGACCTCGCCACCTTCGGCGTCCTCGCGCTCTCGCTACGCGGCTCGGACGCCCTGGACGACCAGTCCGTCTTCCACTCCGCCTGGTTCACCGAGAACCTGCTCACCCAGGCCCTGGTGATGCTGCTCCTGCGCACCGGCCGCAGCCTCGCCGAGGGCCGTGCACCGGGCCCGCTCGGCTGGGCGGCCGCCGCCCTCGCCACCGTCGGGCTGCTGCTCCCGCCGACCCCGCTGGGCGCGGCCCTGGGCATGACGACCCTGCCTGCCGCGTACCACCTCCTGCTCACCGTCGTCCTCGGCCTGTACGCCCTCGCCCTGCTCGCGGCCAGGGCGTGGTACGAGCGACGACGGCCATGACTAACGGGCGTACGCGTAACGGGCGTGCACGTAACTGGCGTACGGCACAACGACGTTCGGCCGACCCGCCGGATCCGCGGCCCGCACAAGGCGGCACACGAACCCGACGGACCGGCCCGAAGAACACAGCGCGTCCGGCCGAAGCGGCAGAACCAGCCGAACCAGCCCAACCGGCCTACAGCTGAACGGCCTCCGCCGTCCCCGCCGCAGCCCCGTCGGAACCAGCGGCCTCCGCTGTCTCCGCCGCCTCCATCCGCGCCGCCTTCTTCCGCTGCCTCTGGCTCACACGCGGCCCCTGGTCCGGAAGCCAGCCGAAGATCATGCAGCTGCCGACCGCTCCTAGGAGCAGGCCGATGAAGAAGCCGCCGAGGTTGGAGGTGAGCCAGGTGCCGAGGGAGGCGCAGATGCCGATGATCGAGTAGAAGAGCCGCTGCCCGGGGCTGAACAGTGTCAGCAGCCCGCACAGCACCATCACTCCCGGCAGCAGATAGCCCGCCAGGCCCTGCATACCGATGTGCATGACGACCTTCAGCGAGGCCTTCTCGGTGAACAGGATCTCCGCCCCGCCGAGGGTGAGCAGCAGCCCGCCCCAGAACGGCCGAGCGGCCCGCCAGTCGTGGAAGGCGGGCCGCACGCCTTGCTTCGGGGTGCCCGACATCAGCAACCCGAGTCGCTGAAGCTGAGCTTCAGGCCCGGAAGCTTGAACACCCCAGCGGTCGTCGCGTAGTTGGTCTGCCGCAGGTTGTCGATGTGCACCGTGTCGGCCTGCTGGCTGAAGACACCCTTCGGACCCTTGACGCCCGCCTTGGTGAGCGTGCTCGCGTCGTTGCCGATCTCGATGTTGTTGAACGAGGCGTCACCGGACAGCTCGGTCGAGTCGGTGGTCAGATCGGTCGCCTGCACCTTCGACGAGCCGCTGCCCGCCTTGATGAGCAGGTTGGTGCCGCCGAGGTCCACGCTCTGGCAGAGGCTGTCCAGCGTGGCGCTCTTGATGGCGGAGGTGACGATCAGCACCTGGCCACCCGTGTCACCCGCGTTCGGGCTGTTGTCGATCATGCTGTCGAGCCCGCCGAACTGCTCGAATCCGGTGCCGTCGAGCGATTTCGCGGTGACCGTGAACGGCATTCCGGAGATCGAGAAGGAGACGCCCAGCGCTCCCTCGGCGGTCATGATCGCGAGGCCGGCGGCGACGGCGACGGCGGGCACCGCCATCACCGCGGCACGGCGAAGCCGGACCCGCCCGCCTCTGGCGGGGTCGGCTGAGGAACCGCTTTCTGGGTTCCCTTGGGTCTGGTCGGCGGACGAGGCCATTTCTGCTCCCATGTGCATAGTCAGTGCGGGTTGGGCATCAGCGGCACGTTGTCCTGGCGCGGACAGCGGAACTGCGGTGGGCACGGACACCTCACGACTCCCGGCGGACGCAAGGGCTTTCTCCGTACTCAGCAGTAGCCGTGGGGGAAGTTACCCGTGGTTACTTTTATGGGTCAAGGGAGTTGTGAAAAAAGGATGTTGATTGTGTGTCAGCTGTGGCGGGAACGCTGCGGTCAAGGCGGGCGCGACTCTTGAACGATCGTCAACTCCCTTTCGACACCTTGACGTTGACGGACACTCAGGTCTAGAACTGCCCCTGGCTTCCCCCCGATCCGTGGCGCCGGATCAAGCCACGCGGCACTGCCCGCGTCTCCCGGACCCCTGTAGTCCAACGCGGGCGCTTCAGCCGCTCGTCACACACCCTCCACGGCCCGGCACGGGCACTTCCCCCCTGGTCCGCGCCGGGCCGCCTGCCCCGCCCGGCCTGCCGACGGCTCCCCCCACGGGTCTGCGGCCGGTCACCGGCGGGTCGTCGTCGCCGGCCCGTGGCGCACGGAGAAGGCGTCACGGGCCGGCAACGGCGGACGCCCCGCGGCGTCCACGCGCCCTCTGCGGCCCCCTCGTTCCATCAACCCTCGGCCCCCCACTTCGAAAGAGGTACTCACGCATGCGCACTCGCACCCTCCTCACCCTTGTCGGCGCCGTAGCCGCCCTCTCCATCCCCGCCGCCGTCCCCGCCTCGGCGGCCGACACCCCGGTCCTGACCACCGGTTCGGTCGGCGGAACGGCGGTCGCGGTCGGCGACGTCCTGACCGCCCCGCTGGCCAGCGGCACCAGCGCCACCCTCTACTCCAGCGCGACCGGCACCAGTGGCGTGAAGTGCACGTCCTCGACGTTCACCGCGACCGTCACCGACAACCCCACGGCGCCGGGCACCGCCACCGAGTCGGTCGGCGCGCAGACCTTCGACAGCAGCAGCTGCACCAGCAACGTCGTCGGTGTCCTCGGCGTCAGCAGCATCACGGTCGACAACCTGCCGTACACCACCACCGTGGCCTCCGACGGCACCCTCACGGTCACCCCGGCGAGCGGTTCCACCATCCAGACCACGGTCAAGCTGACCACCCTGCTGGGCAGCATCACCTGCGTCTACCAGGCCGCCAGCCTGGCCGGCACGGCCAGCAACGACGACGCCAGCATCAACTTCACCAACCAGGCGTTCACCAAGACGTCCGGCTCGTCGCTGTGCTTCAGCGCCGGCTACTTCACCGCCAAGTACGCCCCGGTGACCGACAACGGCGCGACGGTCTACGTCAACTGACCTTCGTAGAGCCGTAGTTCGGCGTCGACCCGGTCAGTGTCGACGCAGTCGCAGAGCCAGGGCGGCGCCGCCGGTGAGCACCAGCACGGCGGCGGCGCCGCCCGCCAGCAACGGCGCCGACGGACCCGACTCGGCGCTCTCGGTGGAGGCGACCGGAGTGCTGTCGGGGTTCGACGGCGCCGCGGTCGCCTCCGCCGACTTCTGCTGTGCTGGCGAGGCCGGGGTACGGGTCTTCTCGGCCGTCGGGGAGGGTGTGCTGCTCGCGGTCTTCTCCTTGCCGGCCGCGGTCGTCGCGGACGGCTCGGCGGCACTGCTCCTGCCGCCCGGGAACACCACGTCCGAGCAGGAGTAGTACGTGTCCGGCGTGCTGCTGGTCTGCCAGACCGTGTAGAGCACCTGGCGTCCTGTCCGGTCCGACGGGAGCTTCGCGGTGATCCGGTACGCGCCGTTCGTCAGCGCCGGGTCCTTGACCGAGGCGAAGGGCTGCGTGGGCAGTTCGGACCAGGTCAGCGGCTTCGTCGGGTCGTAGCCGGGCTTGGTCAGATACAGCTTGAACGTGCCGGTGTGCGGGATCGTCGAGGCGTACTTCATGGTCAGCGTCGCGCCCGGGGTCAGGTTCGTCGCCGGCCAGTCGGCGCGGGCGAGGTCGAGGCCCTTGTAGGCGGGCAGCCCGCCGCTGCACAGCTTCCCGTCCGGAATCGTCTGCCGGTCCCGGCCGTTCACGTCCGCCACCCGGATGTTGTCCCAGAAGGTGAAGGGCTGTCCGTTGGCGGCGACCGCAGCCTTGCAGGCCGCCGTCTTCGCGTCGGCCCCGCCGTCGGGGGAGCAGGCGTACGCCCGGCTGACCGGGTCCGTCGGCGCGCCGTGCGCCTGCGCGATGCCCGCCGCCCACAACGGCAGCAGGAACGGGGTGACGAGGGCGGCCGCCAGGGCGGTGCGGTGTGCGGTCTTCCGGGACATCCGGAGGCCTCCTCGGCCGACGGGGGTACGGGGTGCTCCCGAGGAGTACGGAGCACGGACCCGGCGCGTTCACCGCGTGACACTCGGCGTGAAGCGGGGCATACGAGGTCAACCGAGCGGCGGGGAGGGGGAGTTTCCGGCCGGATCTAGGGTTTCCCCTGTATTCGCATGACCGTCTCTTTGCCTATCGTTCCAGCACAGCTGACCCACAGGTAACCCCGAACGGGTCCGGCTCGCGCCTGGCCGGCCGACGCGCCGCGTTCCGCACCCCCCGCCGCTTCGACGACGAAGCGATTCCCGCCGCTCCGCGCTGCCCGGAGCCGGCCACGAAAGGCACGCCCGTGCGTACACCCCCCAGCGGACGGAAGCTGATATCCGTCGCCGCGGCCTCGGCCGCCCTCATCACCGCGGCCACGGCCTCGGTCGCCGTCGCCCAGGAAACCGCGACCCGGCAGGCCGCCGTCCCGGCCGCCCTCACAGAGGCCGCCCCCGGCACCCCGGCCGAGCGCCTCATCGTCGGCTACAAGTCCGGTGCCGCCGAGGCGAAGTCGGACAAGGCCGCCGCGGCCGACGCCGCCGCCAAGGGCGGGGACGTCGACTTCCGGCGCCGCCTCGGCACCGGCGCCGCCCTCGTCGACCTGGGCGAGAAGGCCACCCGCGCCCAAGTCGCCGACGTCGTCGCCGAGTTCAGAGCCGATCCGCAGGTCGCCTACGTCGTACCGGACCGCCTCAACACCCCGCAGGCCGACCCGAACGACACCGAATACGCCAAGCAGTGGGACCTCTACGAGTCCACGGCCGGCATGAACGTGCCCGGCGCCTGGCCGACCTCCACCGGCACCGGCGTGACGGTCGCCGTCATCGACACCGGTTACGTCACCCACTCCGACCTCGCCGCGAACATCGTCGGCGGCTACGACTTCATCGCCGACACCGCCGTCTCCGTGGATGGCGACGGCCGCGACAGCAACCCCGCCGACCCCGGCGACTACTACGCCGCCAACGAGTGCGGCTCCGGCATCCCGGCCTCCAACTCCTCCTGGCACGGCACCCATGTGGCCGGCACCATCGCCGCCGTCACGAACAACAACAAGGGCGTCGCGGGCATCGCGTACGGCGCGAAGATCTCCCCGGTGCGGGTGCTCGGCAAGTGCGGCGGCTACGACTCCGACATCATCGACGCCATCACCTGGGCGTCCGGCGGCAGCGTCTCCGGCGTGCCCGCCAACTCCAATGTCGCCAAGGTCATCAACATGAGCCTGGGCGGCGACGGGGCGTGCACCACGGCGACGCAGAGCGCCATCAACGCCGCCGTCGGGCGCGGTACGACGGTCGTCGTGGCCGCGGGCAACGACAACGACAACGTCGCGAACCACTCGCCGGGCAACTGCAACAACGTGATCTCGGTGGCGGCCACCAACCGCACCGGCGCGAAGGCCTCGTACTCCAACTACGGTTCCCTGGTGGACATCTCGGCGCCGGGCGGCCAGACCAGCACCGGTACCGCGAACGGCATCCTGTCCACGCTGAACTCCGGCACCAAGACGCCGTCCTCGGAGTCGTACGCCTACTACCAGGGCACCAGCATGGCCACCCCGCACATCGCGGGCCTGGTCGCGCTGATGAAGTCGGCGAACTCCTCGCTCACCCCGGCCCAGATCGAGACCGCCATCAAGAACAACGCCCGTGCGCTGCCCGGCAGTTGCTCGGGCGGCTGCGGTGCGGGTCTGGCCGACGCGGCGAAGACCGTGGCGGCCGTGGCCTCCTCCGGTGGCACGACCGGCGGCACCACCTTCTCCAGCACCACCGCCGTGGCCGTCCCGGACAACGGCTCCGCGATCGAGTCGCCCATCACCGTCAGCGGCCGCAGCGGCAACGCGCCCTCGACCCTGCAGGTCGGCGTCGACATCACCCACACCTACCGCGGTGACCTGGTGATCGACCTGGTCGCCCCGGACGGCACGGCCTACCGCCTGAAGTCGGCCAGCTCCTCGGACTCGGCCGACGACGTCAGCACCACCTACACGGTGGACGCGTCCAGCGAGACGGCCAACGGAACCTGGAAGCTGCGGGTCCAGGACACCGCCGCGCAGGACACCGGCACACTGAACAGCTGGCGGCTGACCTTCTGACACCGGCCCTCCCGCCCCGCCGCTGTCACCCACGTCGCATTGAAAGCCAACCGGTTGCCTCGTACGCTAAAGCACACGGGTACGGATCAACGCTGCTGACTGGTCTGTCAATTGCGCTGCGGGGCGGAGGGAGGGTTACACGTGTCCTCGGTCACCGTGGGTCCTGTTTCCCTCCCTCACCGGCCGAGCGGCGCTCTTGACGACGACGCCCAAGCCCCTTGTTTCCCAAGGGACTTGGGCGTTTTCGGTGGTCGCCCTCGAAGTCGCCGGACGGTGAGATATCGTGTACGGGGAGTGAGAAGTCGGCGGCATCGGTCGTTCTTTCCAGTCCAGGGGGGTTCAATTCCTTCCTACGAGTGTTCGGTTCCGGTCCCAGGAGAGTCCAGTCGATGGCGAGGCAGTTACGGGCCGAGCAGACCCGCGCGACGATCATCACAGCCGCAGCAGACCTGTTCGACCGTCACGGCTACGAATCGACCAGCCTGAGCGACATCGTCGAGCACGCCCAGGTCACCAAGGGTGCGCTGTACTTCCACTTCGCGGCCAAGGAGGACCTGGCGCACGCCATCATGGAGCTCCAGTCCCGCGCCTCGCGCGAGGTGGCGAGCGAGCTGGACGCCCGCGGCTACTCCTCGCTCGAAACGCTGATGCGGCTCACCTTCGGCATCTCCCGGCTCTCCGTCGAGGGCCCGATCCAGCGCGCCGGACTCCGCCTCGCCACCGGCCCGGTGGAGGTGCGGCCCCCGCTCGCCCACCCCTTCACCGAGTGGCGGGACATTGCCATCCGCAAACTGCACGGCGCCGTCAAGGAATCCGACGTCCACCCGGACATCGACATAGAGGCCACCGCGCACGCCCTCGTCAGCTGGTTCGTCGGCACCCGCGTCGTCGGCCGCACCCTGGAGCCCGTCGCCCGCCAGCCCCGCCGGGTCGCCGAGATGTGGCACGTCATGATCCGAGGCCTGGTCCCGGTAACCCGCCGCGCCCGCTACCTCAACCTCGCGGCCCACCTGGAGCGGGAGATCAGAGCGGTCTGAGGCGGGCCGTGGGGCGGTGGGGCCGTCCGGGGTCTGCGATGGGGCGGAGATCGAGGTCGGCCGGGGTCCGTGGTGCGCCGGAGGCCGGGGTCGGTCGGGGTCCGTGGTGCGCCGGAGGCCGGGGTCGGCCGGGGTCTGTGATGGGCCGGAGTCCGGGGTCGGCGGACGCCCGCGATGCGCCGGAGATCGGGGTCGGCCGGGACCCGTGATACGCCTGGAGATCGGAATCGGTCGGCGCCTGCGATGCGCCGGAGACCGGGCCCGACCAACCCCCGCGATACCGTGAGCCCCATGCCCCACACCCCGACCGCGCCCGTGATCCTCGGCAACGAACCGGGTTCCTTCCCGCACAGCGTCCTCGCCGAGCGGCACCCCGCGATCATCCGGCAGGTACGGGAGGCTTTCCCGTACGGCCCCACGCAGCACCGCGCGCTCGACGCCCTGCTCGCCAACTGCACCAAGGGCACGATCGAACCGCTCCCCGCCGACGCGCACGACTTGGACCACTGGGCCGAGTGGGGCCTCGCCGAGTACACCGGCCGCTCCTGGTACGACATCCCGTGGCTCTGGTCGGAGAGCTGGTTCTACCGCCAACTCCTCGACGCCGTCGGCTACTTCACCCCCGGCCCCTGGCAGGGCATCGACCCGTTCCGCCCCTTCAAGCTCGCCGAACTGGACGCCCCCGAGACCGACGAGGAACTCGCCGCCCTCGACGACCTCACCGATCTGCCCGCCGCCGACCGGGCCCGCGCCCTGCTGCACGGCTCCCTGTGGGGCAACCGCGCCGACCTCGGCTTCCGCCTCTCCGACGCGAGCGCCGACAGCAAGGAGGCCGCCCCCGGCCTGGTCGCCGACGACAGCGACGCCCTCTGGTCCCTCCTCCCGCCCTCCCGCACCGGCGCCGGCACCCTCCACCTCGTCGCCGACAACGCGGGCCGCGAACTCGTCCCCGACCTGCTCCTCATCGCCCACCTCCTCGCCCACGGGCACGTCGAACGAGCCGTCCTGCACGTCAAGCCGTACCCCTACTACGTCTCCGACGCCACTACCGCCGACGTGATCGACGCCCTGCGCCGGCTCGCCGAAGCCCCGGGTGCCGCAGCCGCGTACGGCCGCACCCTCTGGTCGGCGGCGACCGACGGACGCCTCACGATCCGCGCCCACCCCTTCACCGCCGCACCCCTGCCCTTCGCGGACCTCCCGCCTGACCTGCGCGAGGAACTCGCCACGGCCACGCTCACCATCGTCAAGGGCGACCTCAACTACCGCCGCCTGGTGGGCGATCGCCTGTGGCCCCCGACCACCCCTTTCGCGGACGTCACCGCCCACTTCCCCGGCCCGGTGGCCGCCCTGCGCACGCTGAAGTCCGACGTGATCACGGGCCTGGACGCGGAGACGGAGGCCGCGCTGGTGGTGGCCGAGGGGCAGCGCTGGCGTACCGGCGGCACGCACGCGCTGATCCAGGTACGACCGTAGCCCTCTGCCTCAACTCACCCGCACCGGCAGGGACTTGATCCCGTTGATGAAGTTCGACACGAGCCGCCCGGCCGGTCCCGCCGTCCGCAGCTCCGGGAACGCCCGAAGCACCTCCGCGTACAACACCCGCAACTGCAACCGTGCGAAGTGCGCGCCCAGGCAGACATGTGGTCCGTCCCCGAAGGAGATGTGCGGGTTGGGCGTACGGGAGAGGTCCAGGCGATCCGGTTCGGCGAAGGCGCGTTCGTCACGGTTGGCGGAGGCGTGGAAGACAACCACCTTGTCCCCGGCCCGGATACGCCGGCCGGCGAGCTCGGTGTCCTGGGCGGCGGTACGCCGGAAGCTGAGGACGGGCGGGTGCCAGCGGAGCAACTCGTCGACGGCGGACGGGAGTTCGGCCTTCCCGGTACGCAGCAGCTCGTACGCCTGCGGATGCTCGGCCAGAGCGAGCAGCCCGCCCGGCGCGGCACTGCGCACGGTGTCGTTGCCCGCGACGGTGAGCAGGAAGAAGAACATCTCCAGCTCCGTGTCGGCGAGTTCGGGGTCCTGGGCCAGGGTGGTCATCACGTCGTCGGCAGGGTGGCGGCGCTTGCGGGCGGCCAGTTGCTGCGCGTACGTGAACATGTCCCGCAGGGCGGCCGGGGAGCGCGGGTTGACCGGTTTCCCCGCCGCGTCGAGCACGCTCGGACCGGCCTCGTCCGGGTCCTGGTAGCCGATGACCCGCTGGGTCCACTGCAGCAGCAGGCCGCGGTCGCCGTCCGGTACGCCCAACAGGTCGGCGAGGTTGAGCAGGGCGTAGTCGTCGGTGACGGCGGCGACGAGATCGACGGTGCCGTCACCGGCGCTGGCCGCCCGCAGGGCTTCGGCGAGCAGTGTCCGGGCCCGCTCCTGGGCGAGCGCCGTGAACCGGTCGATGCGCCCGGGAGTGAAGGCCCGGCTGACCAGCCGCCTCAACCGACCCTGCCCCGGCGGATCCTGATTGAGCATCATGCGCCGGATGAACGGCAGATCGTCGGGATCGGGATCGCGGATCTGGGTCGCGCCGAGATGCGAGGAGTACGTCGCCGAGTCCTTCAGCACCCGTACGACGTCCGCGTGCCGGGTCACCGCCCAGAACCCGGGCCCGGCCGGCCAGCCCAGCACCTCCGGCTCCTCCTGCCAGGCCACCGGATGGTGGTCGCGCAGGACGCGGTACGAGTCGTGCGGCACCCCGGCCGCGTACCGCCGCGGATCGAAGACGTCCGGGACGGGCGGAGCCTCGCGTACGTTCATGCGACCACGGTGACCCGGCGGCCCCGGGCCGGACAAGGGAACGCGCGGGGGCGGGCGAGCGTTGGCCTGCGTGTCGGATCGGCACCGCCGGACGAAGGGAACCGTACGACATGCTGCGCATCGGAGTGGCACCGCACCGCCTGTGGCCCGCCCGCGAGGACGAGGTCGACGGCATCCTGGAAACCGCCCGCACCGCCGAGGCGCTGGGCTTCGACCACGTCTTCATGAGCGGCCACGCGGTGGCGGGCGACACGGGCGTGACCCCGGACCCGCTGGTGACGCTGGCCGCCGTGGCCGGCGCGACCGAGCGCATCGGGCTGCTGACCAGCGTGCTAGTGCTGCCGCTGTACAACCCCCTGCTCGTCGCCCACCAGGCCGCCACCCTCGACCGCCTCTCCGGAGGCCGCTTCACGCTCGGCATCGGCACCGGGTGGGACCGGGCGGAGTTCGAGGCCGTCGGGGTCCCGTTCGCGGGGCGCGGTCGCAGGCTCGACGAACAGCTCGCCGCCGTACGGGAGTTGTGGCGGGACGAAGGAGCGGTACGGCTCGGGGTGCGGCCGCGCACCGAGGGCGGGCCGCCGCTGTGGATCGGTGGGCAGAGCGACGCGGCCCTGCGCCGGGCCCTGCGGTACGGCGACGCCTGGCACGGCTCCGCGCTCGACGCCGCCGGGCTGACGGCCGTACGGGAACGGCTCGTTGCGCTCGGGGAGGAGGCGGGCCGCGATCCGGGCACGCTGAAGCTGACGGCGGGCGCCTTCCTCGTACCGCCGGGCTTCGAAGCCGCCGTACAGGGGCCGGGGCGGCCGCTCGGCGGGCCGGGGGCGAGCGCCGAGAGCGTACGGGACGAGCTCGGTGCGCTGGCCGAAGCGGGGCTGTCGGCGTGCTCGCTGTGGCTGCCGCTCGCCGCGGAGGCGGTCGCGGACGGGATCGCGTGGGCGGCGGAGGAACTCCTTTCGTATTTCTCCAAAGAGTGAGACCTCGACCGATGGACCTGTGGTGATCATGACAAAAGCCTGGTAGTCATGCCTGCATGGCGTTACGTCGATTGCGGCCGGGAATCGGAAAACCGGCGGTCGTCCTGGCCGCCCTGACACTGCTCCTCGCCGCGTGCGGCGAGGACGGCGGGGGCTCCTCCAACTCCAATGGCAACGGGCAGACGAAGCTCAAGGTGGCCGCCCTGCCGCTGACGGACTCCGCGGCGCTGTACATCGCACGGGACCGCGGGCTGTTCAAGAAGGAGGGGCTGGACGTCACCGTCGAGCCCGTCCAGCAGAGCATCCAGGCGCTGCCGGCCTTGGCCAAGGGCCAGGTCGACGTGATCGCGAGCGCGAACTACGTGACCTTCCTGCAGGCCGACGAGAAGGGCACGCTCGACCTGCGCATCCTCGCCGAGGGGGTGCGCACGGCGCCGCACATGATGGACGTACTGGTCCCCAAGGACTCGAAGATCAAGACGGTCGCCGATCTCGCGGGCAAGCAGGTGGCCGTCAACATCCTCAACAACATCCAGTCCCTCACGCTCAACGCGATCCTCGACAAGCAGGGCGTAGGCCGGCCCGTCTACCGGCAGATCGCCTTCCCGCAGATGGGGCCCGCGCTGGAGCGGGGACAGGTGGACGCGGTGCACGCGGTGGAGCCGTTCGACAGCGCGATCCAGGGGGAGCTGAAGGCGAAGGTCCTGCTGGACGGGGGATCGGCGCCGGTCCAGTCCCTGCCGATCAGCGGGTACGTCACCACGAAGAAGTTCGCCGCGGACCATCCGGAGGCGGCGGCAGCGTTCCGGCGTGCCATCGAGGCGGCGTCGAAGATCGCGGCCTCGGACCCGACGGCCGTACGGGACGAACTCCCCAAGTACACCAAGGTGACGGCGGACCAGGCGAAGACGATCGGGCTGCCGGCCTACCCGACGACGACGGACGCGGCGCGGCTGCGACGGCTGACGCAACTCATGGAGAAACAGGGGCTGTTGAAGTCGTCGATCGATCCGGCGACCTTGTTGGCCAAGTGAAGGGGTGGGCCGGCCGGCGGAGGACGAGCGCGCGGAGTCGCCGGAGGCCCGGAGGACGGACGGCCCGGCTGACGCGACGACGGGAGTTCGGGCTGGGTGTCCTCGGCGTGCTGCTGGCGTTCGGGGTCTGTGAGGTCGTCGGGCGGGCGGGGCTCGTCCGACGCGCTTACCTGCCGCCCGCCTCCGAAGTCCTCGCTCGCGCCGTGGAGTTGGCGGGCGACCGGTCCTTCCTGGACGGGATCGGGGCCACCATGCGCGCCTGGGCGCTGGGCCTGGGGCTCGCCGTGGCCATCGCCGTGCCCGTCGGTCTGCTCCTCGGCAGCGTGCCGGTCGTCGACTCCGCCGTACGCGTGATCGTCGAGTTCCTGCGGCCGCTGCCCTCCGTCGCGCTGATCCCCCTCGTCTCCCTGCTCCTGGGCACCGGCACCGAGACCAAGGTCGCGCTGATCACGTACGCCTCCGTGTGGCCCGTCCTCTTCAACACGGTCTACGGCCTCGGCGAGACGGACCCCCTGGCCAAGGACACCCTGCGCGCCTTCGGCTTCGGCCGCCTCTCCGTCCTCCTCCGCGTCGAACTCCCCGCCACGGCCCCCTTCATCGCCGCCGGCATCCGCATCTCCGCCGCGATCGCCCTCATCCTCGCGGTGGCCACGGAACTCCTCTCCGGCTTCGGCGAGGGCCTCGGCATCTTCATGGCCCAGGCAAGCCTGGCGACCGACGGCACCCGCGACGTCCTGGCGGGCGTGGTGTGGGCGGGCGCGCTGGGGCTGGTCATCAACGGCGTACTGGTGTGGGGCGAACGGCGGTTGTTCCCTTGGGTGCCGGAGCGGCGGGGGAGCGGGGCGTGAGCGAGGGCCGGAAGGACAGCAGGGCACCGGACGATGACGAGCGTTCGGCGTCGCCACCGGAAGCCTCTGACGGACCCGGCTCGCTCGCCCACCCCTCCCGTCCGCCTCAGCGCCACCCCCTCACCCCGGCATCCGGAAGGCCGGCCCTCTCGTCCCGCCGCCCCATCCGATCCACCCCGTCGGCAACCTCCGCCCGCAGCGCGTCCCCGTCCCACCTCCTCCTCCGCCTTCTGGTCCTCCTCCTCGCCCTCGCCGTATGGCAGTTGGCGGCCCGTGCCCACGGCAGCGTCTACTTCCCGCCCCCGAGCCGTATAGCCCACCGCGCCTACGAGCTGTGGTTCTCCGGTCCCGTCCGGCATCTGTTCCTCACCTCGGCCGCCTTCGGGGACGTACTGCCGAGCCTCGGGCGGATGGCGGCCGGGTTCGGGATCGCCGCCGTCGGCGGGATCGCGGCCGGTGTGGTCGTCGGGCGGTCGCGGTGGGCGTACGCCGTGTGCAACCCGGTGCTGCAGTTCGCCCGCGCCGTACCGCCCCCGGCACTCGTACCCGTGTTCGTCGTCGTCCTCGACTTCGGTACGCCCATGCAGATCGCGTCGATCGCCTTCAGCGCCGTATGGCCGGTGCTCATCAACACCGCGGAAGGCGTACGCAACACCGACCCCCTCCGCATCGACGTCGCCGCCGTCCTGCGCCTGAACCCCCTCGAACGGCTTCG
This sequence comes from Streptomyces sp. NPDC047081, assembly GCF_040643775.1. Lineage (NCBI taxonomy): Bacteria > Bacillati > Actinomycetota > Actinomycetes > Kitasatosporales > Streptomycetaceae > Streptomyces > Streptomyces sp. NPDC047081. The sequence goes on from NZ_JBEYUY010000038.1 coordinate 34,890, forward strand.
CTTCCTGCTGCTTCCCTCCGCCCTGCCCCGCATCTTCGCCGGCCTCCGGTTGAGCCTGTCGCTCTCCCTCATCCTCATGGTCTTCTCGGAACTCCTGCCCGGCACCGCCGACGGCATCGGCTTCACCCTCACCGACGCCCAGTCCCGCTCCGACCTGCTCACCGTCTGGGCCGCCCTGCTCCTGCTCGGCGTCCTCGGCTATCTGCTCAACACCGCACTCCTGGCGGTCGAAAGACGCCTGACCGGACGGGGAAGGACGACACCGTGACCCTCCGCCTCGACGCCCTCGGCCAGCGCTACGGCGACCACCCCGTCCTGCACGACATCACTCTCACCGTCCCCGACGGCCAACTCCTGTGCGTCGTCGGCCCGTCCGGCTGCGGCAAGTCCACGCTCCTGCGCACCGTCGCCGGACTCCAGCCCGCTAGCGAGGGCACGGTCACCGTCGACGGCACCCCGGTCACCGGCGTACCCGAGCAACTCGCCGTCGTCTTCCAGGACTACGGTCGCTCCCTCTTCCCCTGGCTCACCGTCCGCGACAACGTCGCCCTGCCCCTGCGCCGCCGCGGCCTCGTGAGGGCCGAGCGGCGCGCCGAGGCCGAGCGCATCCTGGAGCGCGTCGGTCTCGACGGCGCGGGCCGCCGCCACCCCTGGCAGCTGTCCGGCGGCATGCAGCAACGCGTCGCCATCGCCCGCGCCCTGGTCTGCCGCCCTTCGCTGCTGCTGATGGACGAACCCTTCGGCTCCCTGGACGCCCAGACCCGCGAGGACCTGGAGGACCTCCTCCTGGAGGTCCACCGCACCGACGGCGCCACCATCGTCTTCGTCACCCACGACATCGACGAGAGCGTGTACGTCGGCGACCGCGTCGTCGTCCTCTCCCCGGGCCCGGGCTCCCGCGTCGTCCTCGACCTGCCCGTCGAACTACCGGGAAAGCGGGACCAGATCAGCACCCGGGGGCTTCCGGAGTTCGTCGAGCTCAGGGCGGAGGTGGGGCGGGCGGTGCGAGGGGCCTAGTGGCCGGGGACGGATCGCGGGCGGCCCGGCGGCGCGGGTCCGCGCACGCACGCGTGCCGTGCCGGTCAACCCACCCGTATGTCCTGCCACACCATCCGGTGGTCCGAGGTCACCACGGTCCTGCCGTCGCCCACGAGGCGGTACAGCGGGTCGTCGGACGTCGGCCAGAAGACCCCGTTCGCCCCGGGGACCAGGCCCTTGGACGGGATGATGTGGTCGACGCGGAGGTTGCCCGGCGCGATGTCGCTGAAGTCGCCCGTGTCGTAGGCGGGGTCGCCCTTCTGGCCGATGTTCGCGCCGCCCTGCAGCCGCGCCGCCTCCACGCCGCCCGCGCTGGCCGGCGGGGTGGCCGGCAGGCGCACCGCGGGGTGCTCGAGGAGCTGCAGGATGGCGTGGTCGTAGCTGTCGCCGTCCAGCGGGTCCGCGTTCTGGTCGCCCGCGATCACGAACCGCTCGCCGGGGTGGAGCCCACCCCGCACGCCCTTGTCGTCGTACAGGTAGCCGCTGCGGTGCCGGCCTCCGATGTAGTCGGCCCAGAGGCGGATCTCGTCGTGGTTGCGCCGGCCGTTGCGGTCCTCGGTGCCGTCGAAGGTGGGCGGCGTCGGGTGCGACACCAGGAAGTGCACGGTCTCGCGGCCGATGCGCACCGGCACGTCCCAGTGGCTCTTGGAGGAGAGGCGGAAGACCGCGAGTGCCGCGTCGCTGTAGTAGCCGGGCGGGATCACGTTCCCCGGCATGTCCTTCCACAGGAAGTTCTGGAACGTGCGCACCGCGCGCGTGTCGAGCGGGAACTTGGAGAGCACCACCAGGCCGTACTGCCCGGGGAAGAAGCCGTAGCCGAAGCAGTCCTGCGCGTACGCGTCCGAACCGGGCGTCGTCACGACGCCGTTCTTGCCGTCGAAGTCCACGCCCGAGGGCACCCCGGTGTTCACCGGTGCCGTGAAGTGGTGCGGGAAGTGGATCGGACGGGCGCCGCTCTGGCCGACGGCGAGGTAGTTCTTCAGGAACAGGCGGACCGCGGCGCCCTGGTCGTCGTAGTCGAACTCGTTGATCAGCAGCACGTCCGGGTCGACCCGCTGGATGGTCTCCGCGACGTTCTTCGCCTGCTGGTTGTCCGGCGTGGACAGGTCCGTGATCAGCGCGCCCTGGGTCGAACGGTTCAGCGAGGCGTTGAAGGTCGCGAAACGGACCGTACGGCCGTGCCGTTCGGCCGCCGCGGCGGGCAGGGCCGCGGTGCCGGCCAGCGCCGCCCCGGCGAGCGAGGCGAGTGCGGTACGGCGGGAGAGGCTTCTGGTGTGGTGGTTCATCGGGGCTCCGGTTCCTGCGAGACGGGCGAGATATCCGAGGACTGGGGGACACGTGAACTCCCGTAGTCTGCGCGCGTAGAGATGAACGCCACAAGGCCCCGTCAGAACTCCCGGATTCACCCTCGATTCACGCGATGGTGTGATCATGTCCCGGCTCGCGGATGCCCTTCCGGGGCCCTGGGTAGGGCCCGGGCCATGACGCAGCAGCCCTTCGAACTCCCGCACTTCTACATGCCGTACCCCGCGCGGCTGAACCCGCACCTCGACGAGGCCCGCGCCCACTCGACCGCGTGGGCGCGCGAGATGGGCATGCTGGAGGGATCCGGGATCTGGGAGCAGTCCGACCTGGACGCGCACGACTACGGACTGCTCTGCGCCTACACCCACCCCGACTGCGACGGCCCCGCGCTCTCGCTGATCACCGACTGGTACGTGTGGGTCTTCTTCTTCGACTACCACTTCCTGGAGACGTTCAAGCGCAGCCAGGACCGCGCCGGCGGCAAGGCCTATCTGGACCGGCTGCCCCTGTTCATGCCGCTGGACCTGTCGACCCCGATGCCCGAGCCCGAGAACCCCGTCGAGGCCGGACTCGCCGACCTGTGGACGCGCACCGTGCCGTCCATGTCCGCCGACTGGCGCCGCCGCTTCGCCGTGGCGACCGAGCACCTGCTCAACGAGTCCCTGTGGGAGCTGTCCAACATCAACGAGGGGCGCATCGCCAACCCCGTCGAGTACATCGAGATGCGCCGCAAGGTCGGCGGCGCGCCCTGGTCGGCGGGGCTCGTGGAGTACGCGACCGCCGAAGTCCCCGCGTCCGTCGCGGAGTCGAGGCCGCTGAGGGTGCTGATGGAGACCTTCTCGGACGCCGTCCACCTGCGCAACGACCTGTTCTCCTACCAGCGCGAGGTCGAGGACGAGGGCGAGAACAGCAACGGCGTGCTCGTCCTGGAGACCTTCTTCGACTGCACCACGCAGGAGGCCGCCGACACCGTCAACGACATCCTGACCTCACGCCTGCACCAGTTCGAGCACACCGCGCTCACCGAAGTGCCCGCGCTCGCCCTGGAGAAAGGTCTCACCCCGCCCGAAGCCGCAGCCGTCGCCAAGTACACCCAGGGCTTGCAGGACTGGCAGTCCGGCGGCCACGAATGGCACATGCGCTCCAGCCGGTACATGAACGCACGCGCGCGTACGACGAATCCGTGGCACGGCCTGACCGGCCCCGGCACCTCAGCCGCCGACATCGGCGCACTGCTCGCGGCGGCCGGCGCCGAGCGCCTGCGCGCGTACACGCACGTGCCGTTCCAGAAGGTCGGCCCGTCCCTGCTGCCCGACTTCCACATGCCCTTCGAGGTGGAGCTGAGCCCCCATCTGGAGGCCGCGCGGCCCCGGCTCACCGCCTGGATGCACGCCATGGGCATGCTCCAGGAGGGCGTCTGGGACGAGGACAAGCTCGCCGCCTGCGACCTGGCGCTCTGCTCGGCCGGACTCGACCCGGACGCCACCCCAGAGGCCCTCGACCTCAGCGCCCACTGGCTCGCCTGGGGCACCTACGGCGACGACTACTACCCCCTCGTCTTCGGCAACCGCCGCGACCTGGCCGCCGCCCGCCTGACCACCCAGCGCCTCGCCGACTGCATGCCCGTCGACGGCGAGGGGACCGTCGTACCGGCCAACGGCATGGAGCGCGGCCTGATCGACCTGTGGGCGCGGACCACGGCAGGGATGAGCCCGGACGAACGGCGCGTCCTCAAGGACTCGGTGAACGTGATGACCGAGAGCTGGGTGTGGGAGCTCTCCAACCAGCTGCAGAACCGCATCCCCGACCCCGTCGACTACCTGGAGATGCGCCGCGCCACCTTCGGCTCCGACCTCACCCTCAGCCTGTGCCGCATGGGCCACGGCCCCGCCGTACCGCCCGAGGTCTACCGCAGCGGCCCGGTCCGCTCCCTGGAGAACGCCGCGATCGACTACGGCTGCCTGATCAACGACGTCTTCTCGTACCAGAAGGAGATCGAGTACGAGGGCGAGATCCACAACGCGATCCTCGTCGTGCAGAACTTCTTCGGCGTCGACTACCCGACCGCCCTCTCGGTCGTCCACGACCTCATGACCCAGCGCATGCGGCAGTTCCAGCACGTCGCCGAGAACGAACTGCCCATCGTCTACGACGACTTCGACCTCTCGGGCGAGGCGCGCGAGATCATGCGGAACCATGTCAAGGACCTCCAGAACTGGATGGCGGGCATCCTCAACTGGCACCGGACGGTCGACCGATACAAGTCGGACTACCTGTCCCGCCGCACCCACGCCTTCCTCCCCGATCAGCCGCCCGCGGTACCCGTTCTGTGATGTCCGGAATCTTTCACCCTTTTGGGTGGAAGGGGGCATTCCCGGAACTCCGGCGTTGTGCCACGAGTCTTGCGAGGTGAGGGAACAAGACCACAGAACACACGGGGGTGTTCGATCTTGACCGACATCATCGAGAGGATCACCGAGGGCGGTACGGGGGACGCGGCACCGGCTCCGGACGAACTGGCGCCGTACGTGGCGCGGTTGCCCGTCCCGCCGGTGCTCCGGCCCGGCTCCGGGGACGTCCTGCGCGAGACGGAGATCGCCCTGCGCCCGACCTGGATCCGGCTGCACCCGCAGCTCCCGCCGACCCTGATGTGGGGTTACGACGGCCAGGTGCCGGGCCCGACCATCGAGGTGCGCCGCGGGCAGCGCGTCCGGATCGCCTGGACCAACAGGATCCCCAAGGGCAGCGAATATCCGGTCACTTCGGTGGAGGTGCCGCTCGGCACGCCCGGCTCCGCACCGCCCGGCACCGAGCCCGGCCGCGGCGGCGCCGAGCCGAACAAGGACGTCGCCGCCCTGCCCGCCTGGTCGGTGACCCACCTGCACGGCGCCCAGACGGGCGGCGGCAACGACGGCTGGGCGGACAACGCCGTCGGCTTCGGCGACGCCCAGCTCTCGGAGTACCCGAACGAGCACCAGGCGGTCCAGTGGTGGTACCACGACCACGCCATGAACATCACGCGGTGGAACGTGCACACGGGCCTGTACGGCACCTACCTCGTCCGTGACGACGAGGAGGACGCCCTCGGGCTCCCCTGCGGGGAGCGGGAGATCCCGCTGCTGCTCGCCGACCGCAACCTGGACACCGACGAGGACGGCCGCCTCAACGGCCGGCTGCTGCACAAGACGGTGATCGTCCAGCAGCAGAACCCGGAGACGGGCAAGCCGGTCACCCTCCCGTTCACGGGCCCGTACACCACGGTCAACGGCCGCATCTGGCCGTACGCCGAGGTGGACGCGGCCTGGTACCGCTTCCGGCTGGTCAACGCGTCGAACGCGCGCATCTACAACCTCGTCCTGGTCGACGAGGACGGCAAGCCGGTGCCGGGCGTCGTCCACCAGATCGGCAGCGACGGCGGGCTGCTGCCCCGCCCGGTCCCGGTCGACTTCGACGGCGCGCTGCCGACGCTGACCGCGGCCCCGGCCGAGCGCTTCGACCTGCTCGTCGACTTCCGGAATCTCGCGGGCAGGAAGCTCCGCCTGGTCAACAAGGGCCGCAACCAGCCGGCGGGCGTGCCCGACCCGGCGGGTGACGTGCGCTATCCGGCCGTCCTGGAGTTCCGCGTCGGCGCCTGCGGGCAGGCGGACACCTTCGAGCTGCCCGAGGTGCTCTCCGGTTCGTTCCGCCGCCTCACGCACGACATCGAGCACGGCCACCGTCTGATCGCGCTCACCCCGCCCGCCACCAAGGGCGCCGGCGGGCACCCGGAGATCTGGGAGATGACCGAGGTCACCGACCCCGGCGACATCCAGGTCCCCGCCGACGGCGTCATCCAGCTCAAGGGAGCCGACGGCACGACGAAGACGTACCGGCGCACCTCGCGGACGTTCAACGACGGCCTGGGCTTCACCATCGCCGAGGGCTCCTACGAGCAGTGGAGCTTCCTCAACCTCGCGCCGATCGTCCACCCGATGCACATCCACCTGGCCGACTTCCAGCTGCTGGGCCGGGACGCCTACGACGTCTCGGGCTTCGACCCGGCGCTCGGCGGCACCCGTACGCCGATCGCGTTCGACGCGGGCACACAGCTCCCGCTCGCGCCCAACGAGCTCGGCCACAAGGACGTGTTCCGGGTGCCCGGCGGTCAGATCCTGCGCGTCATGGGCAAGTTCGACGGCGCGTACGGCCGGTTCATGTACCACTGCCACCTCCTCGAACACGAGGACATGGGCATGATGCGGCCCTTCGTCGTCATGCCCGAGGAGGCGATGAGGTTCGACCACGGCGCCGGACACGGCGGCCACGGGGAGGGTCACACGGGCTGAGACTCCGCACGCGCCGCGTGCTCCACGGCGGCTCGCGCCAGCGCCCGGACCATCGGGTGCGGGCGTGAGCCGTCGCCGGCCAGCTCCGGCTGGAAGAGGGAGGCCAGGAAGAAGGGGTGGCCGGGGAGTTCGGCCATGCGGACGTTGCCGTCGTCGTCGAGGCCGGTGAAGCGCATCCCGTGCGCGCGCAGCGTGTCGAGATGGCGGGAGGGGCCGTACTTGCAGAAGTAGCGCTCGACCGTGCGCTCCGAGCCGATCACGGACTGGGCGAGGGAGTCCGCCTCGAGCGCGACCACGCCCTCGTGGCCGACGAGCGAGCAGGCCAGCGGGCCGATCAGCAGGTCCTCGGCGTCCGGGTCGCTCTCCGCGTGCGCCACCCGGGTCAGCCCGCACACGTTGTGGGCGAACTCCAGCATGGCGTACTGGAACCCGCCGCAGGTGCCGAGGAACGGGATGCCGTCCTCGCGTGCCGTGCGGATGGCCGACAGCACGCCCGCCTGGCTGCGGTACGGGCTTCCGGGGACCACCCACACCGCGTCGAACCCGCGCACGGCACCCACCTCCTCCGCGTCCTCGGACGGGATCCAGTAGGAGTCGAGGACCAGCCGCTCGCGTTCGGCGAGGGCGTCGAGCAGAAGCGGGATGCGCGTGTGCGCGACGACGTTGGGGGAGCGGTCCCCGACCAGGGCGATCTTCGCGATACGGGCTGCGTTGTTCGGCATGACCTCATCCTGGGCGCTGCTTCCGGATCGCGTCCAACGATGATTTCTGCACCCTCGATAAGCCCGCCTAATGGCACCCTGGTGGGCATGGACCCGCACCTCCTGCGCACCTACGTCACGGTCGCCCGCCTCGCCTCCTTCTCCGAGGCCGCCCGCGAGCTCGGCTACACCCAGTCGGCGGTGTCCCAGCACATCGCGACCCTGGAACAGGACCTGGGCGCACCCCTCCTCAGCCGCCGCCCGGTCGCCCCGACCGCGGCCGGTGAGCGACTGCTCGAACACGCGGGCCCGCTGCTGCTGCGCCTCGACGCGGCCCGCGCGGACGTCGTACGGATGGCCTCCGCCCCCGAACACGGCCTGACGCTCGCCGCCGCCCCCACCGCGCTCACCCCGGAGGCCGTCGCCGCGCTCCCGGCGGCCGGAGTCACCCTCCGCGTCCTGCCCCGCGACGGGATCCCGGCCGCCGTCGCCACCGGCACGGCGGACCTCGGCCTGGTCGACGGCCTGGCCGCCCCCAGCGACCCGCTGCGCCTGCCCGACGTGGCCCCGCTGACCACGCACGGCGTGGGGGAGGAGCCGGTGTGTGTGCTCCTGCCCGCGTCCCACCCGCTGGCACGGCGCCCGGGTCTGCGCCTCGGCGACCTCGCCGACGCCCGCTGGCTCGACGCCCCCGACGCGGGACTCCCGCTGCCCCAGCTGCGCGCCGCGAACGGCGGCCACGGCTTCCGCCCCGCCCTGCGGTACGAGGGCACCGACGTCCGCACCCTCACCGCACTGGCCGCCGCGGGCCGTGGGCTCGCCCTGCTGCCGCGGTCCGCGGCCACCGGAGTGCCGGGCACGGTCGCCGTCCCGCTCACGCACCCACGGGTCGTACACCGCACGGAACTGGTGTGCACCGGCTCACTCCGCGGAGCGCCCGCGGCGCTGGCGAAGGCGCTCGGCGCACACGCGTGACCTCGCGCCCCGCCGTGGGAAACGCAGGACTTCCGCTTTTGACCGCCGGTCAGTCTCACTCGTTCGTGGCTCGTCGTGCGCCGGCGCCCCGGGTAGCGATCCAGCCGGAGGCGATCCATGGAACAGACAGCGTTGCGTCCCAAGCCGATGCCCGGCCAGGACCCCGGCCGCGGCAAACCCGGCGCTCCGGCCCGGCGCCCGCATGCCGCGCGACGGCGGGCCCGACGGCTGCGGGCCGCGCTCTTCGGCCTGTTCGTCGGGACGGTCCTGGTGCTGTCCGGGGTCGGCATCGGCACGGTCGGCGCCACGGTCATCGGCATGAGCAAACTGGCCGACCTGCAACGCCAGGCCCGGGCCCACCCCACTCCTTCGGCGCCGCCCTCGACCGCGGCACCGTCCCCGTCCTCGTCCCCGGCACCCCCCACGGCGACCCTCGGCCTGGAGGCCGTCGACGCGGAGAAGGCCGGCGCCCTGATCGTCGGCGTGCACGTCCCGGGCCCGGGCTACACGGCCGGCCTGGTCCGCGGCGACGTACTCCTGGCCTTCGACCGGACCCGTATCGACTCGGCCGCGGACCTCGCCCGAGCCGTCGCCGACACCCGCCCCGGCACCGAGATTACCCTGACGGTCCGTCACCGCAGCGGCGGTTACCAGCAGTTGACGGTCGTGCCCGGAATCGTCACCTGAGCAACCACGTCCGTCCGTGAAAACCACTGGTCCGGCTCCGCCGTACCGGCCACGATGAGCCCATGCTGAGCACCCTTCTCGCCTTCCTCGGCGCCTGCACGCTGATCGCCGCCTCGCCCGGGCCCAGCACCGTGCTGATCATCAAGCAGTCGCTGCACAGCAGGCGCTCCGGATTCCTCACCGTGCTCGGCAACGAGACCGGCGTGTTCGTCTGGGGAGTCGTCGCCGCCCTCGGCCTGACCGCGCTGCTCGCGGCCTCCGAGGTGGCGTACGACGTGATGCGGATCGGCGGCGCGGTCGTCCTCGTCGGCTTCGGCGTCCAGGCGCTGCGCCAGGCCCGGCGCGGCAAGGAGGCCGCGGACGGCTGGGAGGCCGGCGGGAAGAGCGGCTGGGCCGCCTACCGCGGCGGGCTGCTGCTCAACCTCGCCAACCCCAAGGCGGCGGTCTTCGCGATGTCCTTCCTGCCGCAGTTCGTGCCCGAGGGCGCCCCGCACCTGCCGGCCATGGTCGGTCTCGCCGCGCTCTGGGCGGTCTACGAGGTCGGCTACTACGGCCTCTATGTCTGGTTCGTCGGCCGGATGCGGGCCGTGCTGTCCCGCGCCGGGGTACGCCGACGCCTGGAACAGGTCTCCGGAGGCGTACTGCTCCTGCTCGGGGTGCGCCTGGCCCTGGAGAGCTGAGACCTGGAGAGCTGACGCCGATGACCGCCGCAGCACCGCCAAGACGCGCAGACCGGTCGCGCGGCCCCCGCTGTCCGGGCAGGATGCTGCCCGTAGTCCCTTGTGGTCCTTTCACCCGCTCAGGGAGGCCCGGATGACCGGCAGCACGCTCGCGCCCTTCACCGCCGACGACTACCGGGCCCGTATGGACCGTGCGGCGCGGGCCGCCGCCGACGCGGGGCTCGCCGGGCTCCTCGTGGCACCCGGTCCGGACCTGGTGTGGCTGACCGGCTACGCGCCCACCGCGGCCACCGAACGGCTCACCCTGCTGGTCCTGGCCCAGGGACGCGCCCCCGTCCTCGTCGTCCCCACCCTGGAGGCCCCGGACGCGGCCAGGGCGGTCGGCGCGTCCGCGCTGAACCTGCGCGACTGGACCGACGGCAAGGACCCCTACGCCGCCACCGCCGCCCTCCTCGACGTCAGCGGCCGCTTCGGCATCAGCGACAACGCCTGGGCGATGCACCTCCTGGGCCTTCAGCGGGCGCTGCCCGGCACCTCGTACGCCTCGCTCACCGAGGCCCTGCCGATGCTGCGCGCCGTCAAGGACGCGGCGGAACTCGACCTCATGGCGGCCGCGGGAGCGGCCGCTGACGCAACGTTCGAGGAGATCCGGAAAGTTCCCTTCGCCGGCCGCGAGGAGTCCGCCGTCGGTGCCGACCTCGCCGAGCTGCTGCGGCAGTTCGGGCACTCCCAGGTCGACTTCACCATCGTCGCCTCCGGCCCGAACGGCGCCAACCCGCACCACGAGGTCGGCGACCGCGTCATCGAGCGCGGCGACATGGTCGTCCTCGACTTCGGCGGACTCAAGGACGGCTACGGCTCCGACACCTCCCGGACCGTCCACGTCGGCGAACCCACCGACGAGGAACGCCGGGTGCACGACCTGGTGCGAGAGGCCCAGGAGGCCGGCTTCCGGGCGGTGCGGCCCGGCGTCGCCTGCCAGGAGGTGGACCGGGCCGCACGCGCGGTCATCGAGGACGCCGGGTACGGCGAGTACTTCATCCACCGCACCGGGCACGGCATCGGCGTCACCACGCACGAACCGCCGTACATGATCGAGGGCGAACAGCAGCCCCTCGTGCCCGGTATGTGCTTCTCCGTGGAGCCCGGTGTCTATCTGCCCGGGCGGTTCGGCGTGCGCATCGAGGACATCGTCACCGTCACCGAGGACGGCGGGCGCAGGCTCAACAACACCGACCGCGAGATGGTCATAGTGGACTGAAGCTGCCATCAGGAGCCCCAACACCCCCGAGTGACGACGGCGCGACCATGACCCAGGCACCGACACCCACCGCGGACACCGTCCGCCGGCTGGTCAGCTCCCTGCTCAAGGACGGCGCGGGCGGCGCCGCCGGGCCCGAGGTGCGGCCCGTCGCCGAGGGCGGCGAGCACTCCACCTGGTGGGTGGGCGCCCGCCATGTGCTGCGTCTCGCCCCCGACCGCGAGGCCGCGTTGCGTCAGCGCCGCGAACTGCGTCTGCGCGACCTGGTGCGCCCGCACCTCCCGGTCGCCGTGCCGGCGAGCGTGGCACACGGCGAGTGGGCGCCCGGGCTGACGTACACGCTCGACACCAGGGTGCCGGGCGGCTCGGCGGAGGACCACGACGTGTCCGCGGTCGGCGAGGCCGACCTCGCCGGGCTGCTCACGGGGCTGCGCGAGGTGCCCGCCCGGCAGGCCGAGACGCTCGGCGTGCCGCGCACCGCCCCGCGCTCCCTGGAGGCGCTGCGCCGGGCCGCGGAACACGCCGCCGGGCGCCTGGCCGCGGCCGACGAGTTCGACGCGACCCGCCTCCAGCAGCTCACCCTGCCCGCCGCCGTCCAGCTCGCGGCGCAGCCCGGCACGGCCGTCCTGGTCCACCACGACCTCAAGGGCGAGCACCTCGTCGTCAGCGCCGACGGGCGGGTGCGCGGCGTCCTCGACTGGACCGACGCGGCCGTCGGCGACCCCGCCGAGGACATCGCGGGCCTCGCGATCGCCGTCGGCTCCCCGGCGGCCGTCCGAGCCGCCACCCTCGCCGGCTACGGCGCCCGCCCCTGCCTGCGCGGCCTGTGGCTGTCCCGCTGCGACACCCTGATCCGCCTGGCGGCCGGCCTGGAGGGCAGGAACACCGACCCGCTGCCTCTCCTGAGGCTGCAACTCCGCCGCGCCTGGGAGGCGATCCTGCTGGAGAGGGTGACGGAACTGCGGGAGGAGGAAGCGGACGAGGAACTGTAGGGGCGGCGCCCCCGCCCCGCCCCCGTCGCACTCACCCCTGCAACAGCACCACCGCCGACTCCCCAGGCACATGCAGCACCCCGTCCGCCCCCGGTGCCTCCACCGGCTCCCACGCGGCCAGTACGCGCGCGTGGCGCGGCCCCAGGGGGATCGCCGCCGAGGCCTTCGCGAGGTTCGCGGCGACTCGGACGTCGCCGCGGCGGAAGGCCAGCCAGCGTTCCTGCTCGTCGTAGGCCACCTTCGTGTCGGCGAGGTCGGGATCCGTGAGGTCGGCCTGTTCGTGGCGCAGGGCGATCAGGCGGCGGTACCAGGCGAGCACGCGCGCGTGGGGCTCGTTCTCCGGCTCGGTCCAGTCGAGGCAGGAGCGGTCGCGGGTCGCCGGGTCCTGCGGGTCGGGCACGTCCTCCTCGGCCCACCCGTGCGCCGCGAACTCCCGTCGCCTGCCCCGTCGTACGGCCTCGGCGAGCTCCGGATCGGTGTGGTCGGTGAAGAACTGCCAGGGCGTGCCCGCCGCCCATTCCTCGCCCATGAACAGCATCGGCGTGAAGGGCGCCGTTAGGGTCAGCGCGGCCGCGCAGGCGAGCAGGCCGGGGGAGAGGGTCGCCGAGAGCCGGTCGCCCTGGGCGCGGTTGCCGATCTGGTCGTGGGTCTGGCTGTAGCCGAGCAGCCGGTGCGCGGCCACGCGCGTGCTGTCCAGGCGGCGCCCGTGGTGGCGGCCGCGGAAGCTGGAGTACGTACCGTCGTGGAAGTATCCGCGGGTGAGCGTCTTGGCGACCGCGGCCATCGGAGCGCGCCCGAAGTCGGCGTAGTAGCCCTGCGACTCGCCGGTCAGCGCGGTGTGCAGCGCGTGGTGGAAGTCGTCGTTCCACTGCGCGTGCAGCCCGAGCCCGCCCTCCTCGCGGGGCGTGATCAGCCGCGGGTCGTTCAGGTCGGACTCGGCGACCAGGAACAGCGGCCGGCCCACCTCCGCCGCGAGGCCGTCCACGGCCGTCGACAGCTCCTCCAGGAAGTGGCACGCGCGCGTGTCCGCGAGCGCGTGCACCGCGTCCAGCCGCAGCCCGTCGACCCGGTAGTCCCGCAGCCAGGCGAGCGCGCTCCCGAGCAGATAGGCCCGCACCTCGTCCGACCCCGGCGCGTCCAGGTTCACCGCGGAACCCCACGGCGTGTGGTGCGTGTCCGTGAAGTACGGCCCGAACGCGGGCAGGTAGTTCCCCGACGGCCCCAGATGGTTGTGTACGACGTCCAGGACCACGCCGAGCCCGAGTTCGTGCGCCCGGTCGACGAACCGTTTCAGCCCCTCGGGTCCGCCGTACGGCTCGTGCACGGCCCACAGCGAGACGCCCTCGTATCCCCAGCCGTGCCGCCCGGGGAACGGGCACAGCGGCATCAACTCGACGTGGGTGACACCCAGTTCGACGAGATGCCCGAGCCGCTCGGCGGCCGCGTCCAGGGTGCCCTCACTCGTGTACGTGCCCACGTGCAGCTCGTACAGCACCGCGCCCGGCAGCGCCCGTCCGGCCCACTCGGCGCGCCACGCGTACCGGCCGTGGTCGACGACCGCGCTCAGCCCGTCCGGGCCGTCCGGCTGGCGGCGCGAGCGCGGATCGGGCAGCACCGGCCCGTCGTCCACCGCGAACCCGTACCGCGAGCCGTCCCGTGCCTCGGCCTCCGCCCGCCACCATCCCTCCCGCTCCGGATCGCGTTCCAACGCGCGCGTGGTGCCGTCGCACTGCAACGTCACCCGGCCGGCCTGCGGTGCCCACACCTCGAACTGCACGGACGGTCCCCTTCGTCTGCTCACCGTGATGTAGCCCGTCCATCGTCCTCGAAACGAGATCAATCCGCCTTTGAATCACCCCGTTTGCGGCCGGTGTCGTCAGGCACGCGTGCGTGGCGGGCGTTTTCTCGTTTTCTGGACACCCGGGGTTCACTGACCGACAATCACCAACGTGACGTCGTCCTTCGAGTTCAACACGTACCCCGCGCGGCTGTCCGACGTGGAGCGCGACAAGGCGCTGAAGGTGCTCCGTGACGGCGTCGCCATGGGAAGGCTCTCGCACGACACGTTCATCCGCCGGATGGAACTGGCCCTCGCCGCCCGCCGCTCCGACGAACTCGCCGCGCTCACCGCCGACCTGCCCCAGGAGAGCCGTTTCGCGCGCGCGGTCTTCGGCACCGTGGAGGCGGTCTCCGGCTTCACGGTACGGCTGCGCCGGGCCTGGCAGGCCGAGCGCCTCCCCAAGCTGCTGCTGCCGCATCCGGCGGGCGGCCACGCCTTGCGCATCGGGCGCGATCCGGCCAACGGCCTGCGCCTCACGCACGAGACCGTGTCCCGGGTGCACGCCGAACTGAGCCGCCAGGGCGGCATGTGGGTGCTGCGCGACCTGGGTTCGACCAACGGCACGACGGTGAACGGACGGCGGGTGATCGGCGCCGCCGTGGTGCGCGAGGGCGACCAGGTCGGCTTCGGGCGGATGTCCTTCCGGCTCGCCGCCGACTGAGTCACGACTAAGCTTTGGCCCGAGCATGACAGGGCGTTGACCTGGTGCGATGGCTCAAATCCCTTTCTCTTCCGCGGTGTTGACGTACCACGCAAGTCGTGACTGACTGTGCGTACGCCATGTACGTCAGGTGAACCGACGGCACCGCATTGTGGAGGTGTGCCCTGCCGCCCCTCCTGCGCTACCCGACCGTCGACGAACTCGGCGCACGGGCGGCAGCACTCGTCGCACGGCGTCCCGGGGACGCCCGTCTGCGCCGCGTGGGCACCTCCCGCGGCGGAACTCCCCTGTGGCTGCTTTCCGTCGGTCACGGCAGCCGCCAGGCCCTCGTCGTCGCCGGCCCGCACGCCAACGAACCCGCCGGCGGCGCCACCGTGCTGCGCCTGGCCGAACGCGCCCTGGCCGACCCGCGGTTCACCGAGGGCGCCGACGCCACCTGGAACCTGCTGCTCTCCCTCGACCCCGACGGGCTGCGCCGCAACGAGGGCTGGCTGCACGGCCCGTACACCCTCGGCCGGTACTTCCGGAACTTCTTCCGCCCCGGCTTCCTGGAACAGCCCGAGTGGCTGCCCGACGGTGCCGACCGTGCCGTGCTCCCCGAGACCCGCACCCTGCTGGAGCTCCAGGACGAGCTGCGGCCCTTCCTGCAGTGCTCGCTGCACGGCGTCGACGTCGGCGGCGGCTTCGTCGAGCTCACCCACGACCTGCCCGGCCTCGCCCAGCGCGTCGCCCACACCGCGGCCCGCCTCGGCATACCGCGCGAACTCGGCCCGTACGACACCCTGTACTGGCCCAGCCTCGGGCCCGCCGTCTACCGCATCCCGCCGCCCCGCCTCGGCGACCTGGCCGCGGCCATCACCGAGGCCGCCGTCGAGTCGACCTGGTACCACCCGCACCGGTACGGCACGGTGACCGCGGTGGTGGAGGCGCCCATGTGGGGCGTGGCCGCCGTGGCCGACGGCTCCCCGCCCGCCGACGCGGCCGGCGTGCTGCGCACCGTCAGCCACACCCTGCGCCGCGACGCGCGCCTCCTGGAGGTGCTGCTGGCGCGGATCCGGCCGCATGTCGCGGGTGTTCCGGACGCGGAGCGCCTGCTCGCCCCGGTGGACGACTATTTACTGGTCTGTCCCGGGCTCGCCGACGCATGGGACCCCGACGTCGCCGACGGGGCCCGCCCGCTGCCGCCGATGAGCACCGCCCACCTCGCCGCCCTGCGCATCGCCGGACGGCGCCTCGCCCTGCGCACGGCCGGACTGCTGCACCAGCTCGTCACGGCCGCGGACCGCGACCCGGCCGGCGTCCTGCCGGACCTGGACCGGCTCGTCGAGCTGTGGTGCGCCGACTACCGCGACGGCTGCGGGGCCCGCTGGATCCCGGTCGCGCGCCAGGTGGAGTACCAGTCGCGGGTGGTGCTGTCCGCCTTCGAACTCGCCGCACGGCACGCGCCCGCGTGCTCTCGTTCGGGTGAGTCGGGGTGGGGTTCGCAGGCCGCCGTGCCGATGCATCTGGAATGACGATCAGCACCACGGCGAAAGCGGTACGGGGCGGCCTGCTCGCCGCCGCCGTCCTCCTGGCCGGCGCCGCACCGGCGCACGCGACGGCCCGCGACCATCTCCCCGGCAACTGGCTCTACCTCACCGTCACCAAGGGCGACGCCCGCTCCAGCGACACCCGCGGCACCCTGCTGCTGTGCGACCCGCCCCAGGGCCACGCGCACGCGGCCGAAGCGTGTGCCGAGCTGGCGGCGGTGGACGGCGACATCGACGCGCTCCCGCCGAGGAGCGGCTTCTGCCCGATGATCTACGCCCCGGTGACCGTCCACGCGCGCGGGGAGTGGAGCGGCCGGAAGGTCGACTACGGCCAGACCTACTCCAACGCCTGCGTCCTGGCGGCACGTACCGGATCGGTGTTCGCGCTCGACGGCTGACGCGACGAGGGGACGGCGGCGGCTCAGGCCGCCCGGCCGCGCGCGTGCCGTGCCGCCAGGACGACGGTACGGGACTGATGTTCGACCTGGTGCTCCAGTGGCACCCAGCGCGCCCGGAAGCGCTCCGCGAAGGCGTTGCTCCAGGCCGCCACCAGCCGCTCCAGACGCGGCGCAGCGCGGTCGTCGGTCTCCTGCAGGACCCGCAGCAGCATCGCCGCCGCCCGCAGCGGCAGCCGCCGCCCGAACGCGTCCACGCTGCCGACGTACGCCATCGTGTTGTCGGCCGGCGGCGTGTGCATCCAGTCCGCCGCGAGCCCCGGGACCAGGTCCAGGGCCCACTTCGCGGCCCGCAGCAGCGGCCCCTCGACGCCCTCCAGGCTCGGCTGGGCGTCGCGCAGCACCCGCTCGACCTCGAGCCCGTCCCGCAGCAGCCTCCGCGCCAGCCGCCGGATCGCCGCGGCGGGCGCGGGGTGCGGCGCCGGGTCGTCCACCAGGTCGCTCGCCCACATCGGCACCTCCACCACCGCGGTCAGCCCGCCGTAGAGGTGGGTGCGGTACCAGGTGCTCTGCCGGGCGTCGTCCGGCATGCTCGGGTACGCGGCGCCCGCGCCGGGCGAGGGCATCACATGGACGCCGGGCCCGGACGCCGACCAGCCCGCCGCGTCCGAGGCGCCCGTCTCCACCGGGATGTGCAGCTCCGCCGCGGACTTGGCGAACGGCTCGGCCAGCCCCGGTATGTCCTTGGTCAACTGCACCCAGCTGCCGCCCAGATCGGTCCCGTGCAGGGTCACCTGCAGGTAGGGGCGCAGCTCGTCGATGACCCTGGTCAGCGCCAGGGTCTCGGGCGGCAGCCGGTCGGGCGGCAGCACTGACGGCGACCACTCCGGCTGCTCCTCGGCGGCCGGCCGGAAGAAGCCCAGGTGGTAGTCGAGCAGCGAGCGCGGCGCCGGGGTGACGTGCAGGCTCGCCCCGTCCGGGTCCGCGCACAGCAGGAAGTGCCACGACGTGTCGCTGCGCAACTCCCTTTCGTGCAGCACCCGTTCGGCCAGCGCGAGGAGGGTGGGACCGCCGGTGGGCTCGTTGGCGTGGGCGCCCGCGACGACGAGGACGGCGCGCCGGGCATGGCCCACGGACAGCAGGTGCAGCGGTCTGCCGGCGCGGGAGACGCCCACTTGCCGCAGCGTGCACAGGGCGGGCCGGTGGGCGGCCAACGACCTTGCCGATGCGACGAGTTGGCTCACGGTGGGGTAGCGCAGCTGCGGCAGGAGACTCACCCCCGTCACGTCCGCCCGGCTTCGCAATCCGCAGTACCCCACGGTCTCCGGTGACTGTCAAGGTCACCATGGGGGAGCCTCCAGGGGGCGCCCAGATGCATTTACCGCCAGCCGGAACGGCGATTGCGGCCAGCGGGGGTGCGGGGTCCGCTGGGCCGGGGGCGCGGGCCCCGGCTCACTGCTGGTGCAGTCCGCGCCCCGCGAGCGTCAGGAAGGCCTCGCCGACGGCCTCCGAGAGCGTGGGATGCGGGTGGACGTGCCGGGCCACGTCCGTGGCGTGGGCGTCCCAGCCGACGATCAGCTGGCTCTCGGCGATCATCTCGGACACGTGCGGGCCCACCAGATGCACACCGAGCACCTGCCCGCCCCCGGCCTCCGCGACGACCTTCACCATCCCGCCCTGCCCGTGCACCATCCCCTTCGCGACGGCAGTCAACGGCATGGTGTTGACGTCCACTTCGTGCCCACGCGCGCGTGCCTCAGCCTCGCTCAGCCCCACGGCCGCGGTCTGCGGCGACGAGTAGGTGACGCGGGGTACGGCCGCGTAGTCCACCGGCACGGACGGCACGCCCGCCAGCACCTCCGCGACCAGCAGGCCTTCCGCGAACGACGCGTGCGCGAGGCCCAGCGACGGCGGCGGCAGCAGGTCCCCCACGACATGGATGCCGGGCACCGCCGTCTCCAACCGCGCCCAGTCCGCCGGTACGACGAACCCGCGCGCATCCGTCGCCAGGCCCGCGGCGGCCAGGCCGAGGCCGTCGGTGACCGGGGCCCGCCCGACCGCCACCAGGAGCCGCTCCACCTCGACGGTACGGGTCTCGCCGCGAGCGGTGCGCACGCGCGCGCGTACGCCGTCGTCGAGCACCTCGGTGTCCAGCAGCCGGGCGCCCGCCTGCACGTCGACACCGCGCTTCTTGAGCCCGCGCGTCAGGTGCCGGCTCACATCGGCGTCCTCCAGCGGCACGATCCGCTCGGCCGCCTCCACGAGTGTGGCCTCCGCGCCCATGGACCGGTGGAACGACGCGTACTCCACGCCGATCGCACCCCCGCCGAGCACCAGCACGGACGCCGGGAGCGCGTCCGCGAAGAGTGCGTCGTCGCTCGTCACGACGCGCCGGCCGTCCGGTTCGAGCCCGGGGAGCGTGCGCGGGCGTGAGCCGGTGGCGAGGACGAGGCCGCGGCGCGCGGTGAGGTGGTGCGAGCGGGGCGTGTATTCATCGCGGGTGCCGGGCGTGACGTTGTGCGCGCCGGAGGCTTGCGCGCCTCTCGCGCTCGGCGCGTGATCGTGCGCTGGGCGCGTGTGCTGATTGCTCACACCCGGCGCGGAGTCCTCATGCGCGCCCTCGACTTGCACCGTGCGCCTGCCCGTCAGCCGAGCGCTCCCCCGCACCACCCGCACGCCGGCGTGCGCGAGATGCGCCTCCACGCCCCGGTGGTTGCGGGTCACGATGTCGTCGCGGGTGGCGACCAGGGCCGGCCAGTCGACGCCGTCCAGGTTGGCCTTCACGCCCCAGCGTTCGCGTGCCTCGGCGATGCCGTCGACGAGTTCGGCGGCGTGCAGCATCGCCTTGCTCGGGATGCAGCCGCGGTGCAGACAGGTCCCGCCGACCTTGTCGCGCTCGACCAGCACGACGTCGAGGCCGAGCGCGGCGGCGCGCAGGGCGGTGCTGTAGCCGCCGGTACCGCCCCCGATGACGATGACATCCGCGGTGCTCAAGTCCTTTGTGCCGTCCATGACTCCACCCTCCGGCCACCCTTGCCATGAGTCCAAGGCAATGTTCTTGTGGAACCGATGCAGGGTGTTTATGGGTCGGGGTGTTCACGAGCGGGGGCGGCGATGAGTCTGCGGCAGATGGAGTACTTCCTGGCGGTCGTCGACGAGGCGTCCTTCACGCGCGCGGCGGAGGCCCTGCACGTCACCCAGCCCGCTCTCTCGCACCAGATCAAGGCCCTCGAGCGCTCGGTGGGCGGCGCACTCCTGGAGCGCATGCCGCGCGGTGTACGCCTGACGCCGATGGGCCGCGCCTTCCGTCCGCACGCCGAACGCGCCGTCCGCAGCGCCGCCCAGGCCCGCCGCGCGGCCCGCGCCGCCGCCGGTGCCGAGGGCGGCGAACTGCACGTGGCCGCCGTGCACTCCGTCGCCGTCGGCGTGCTTCCCGACGTCTTCGCCCGCTGGCGCGCGGCCCACCCCCAAGTGCTGCTGCACCTGCACGAGTACGCGACGACCCAGACCCTGGAGGAGGAGGTCGAGCGCGGCACCGCCGACCTCGCCGTCGGCCCCCCCCCCCGCCGACCGGCCCGGCACCGTCGTCCCCGTCGGCGAGGAGGAGGCGGTCCTGGTGGTGCCCTTCG
Organism: Streptomyces sp. NPDC047081; assembly: GCF_040643775.1. Taxonomy (NCBI): domain Bacteria; kingdom Bacillati; phylum Actinomycetota; class Actinomycetes; order Kitasatosporales; family Streptomycetaceae; genus Streptomyces; species Streptomyces sp. NPDC047081. The sequence goes on from NZ_JBEYUY010000038.1 coordinate 54,908, forward strand.
ACGACCGCTTCGCGGGCCGTACGACGGTGACCCTGCCCGAACTCGCGGACCGCCCCTGGATCCGCTGCGCCATGGAACCCGTCGTCCACGGCGAACGCTTCCTCGACTGGGCCTGCGGACGCGCCGGCTTCCAGCCCCGCACCGCCGTGTGGACCGAGCACACCTCGACGGCCGTACGCATGGCCGCCGCCGGGGTCGGCGTGTGCGTCGCGCCCTCGCACATCGTGCGCGGAGCGGTCGGCGAGGACTGCGCGGTCCTCTCCCACGAGCCGTCCTGGACGCGTGAGATGACCGTCTTCGCGCGCGTACCGCCGACCGGCGCCGCGGAGGCCTTCGTGGAGCTGCTACGGGAGGTGTGGCCGAAGCCGGGCACGCCCGTGACAGCAGTCAGTGGCTGAAGCCCCCTGCCCCCCTCAGCCTGCGTCAACCCGCTCCAGCAGCGCCACCGGCAGCCGCTCGAAAAGCTCCTCCACGCGTGCGTGCCCCGTGAACTCCCGCTCCGGGGCGAGCACATCGGCCCACCGCCCCGGCGGCAGCGGCAGCCGTGTGTCCCGCCAGCCGCCCGCCTCAGCCAGCCGCAGCGACAGCCGCGTCACCGCCGTGACGACCTCGCCGGAGCGTGCGAACGCCAAACAGTGCGCCGCCGCCGGGCCCTCGGCGGCCAGGGGCGCGTACGTCGCCGCGTCACCGAAAACGTCGGGCCGCCGGGCGCGCAGCCGCAGCGCCGCCGCCGTGAGGGCGCCCTTGTCGCCGGGGTCCTCGGGCGGGAACGGCACCGGGCGCCGGTTGTCCGGGTCGACGAGGGCCAGGTACTCGGCCTCCGTGCCCTGGTAGACGTCCGGCACGCCCGGCATCGCCAGATGGACCAGGGCCGTACCGAGCACATTGGCCCGGACGTGCGGCTCCAGCGCCCTCCGCAGGGCGACGACGTGCTCACCCAGGGCCCCGCACGGCCCCGCCGCCACGAACGCGGCGACCGCCTCCTCGTAGGCGGGCTCCTGCTCGGTCCAGCTGGTGAACAGCCCCGCCTCGCGCACATGCTTCAGCAGGGCGCCCTGCACGCGTTCCGCGTCCGCCGCACCGAGCCCGAACACCGTCTGCCAGGCCGCCCACGCGAGCTGCGCGTCCGGCACACCGTCGCCGTCGCGGGTCACATCGGCCAGGACGTCCGCCCACCGCCCCGGGCATTCGGTGAGCACGGCCAGCGCCGCCCGTACGTCGGCGCTGCGCTTGGTGTCGTGCGTCGACACGACCGTCCCGGTCGCCGGCCAGTCGCGCTGCACGCGCGCGCAGTAGGCGTGGAAGTCCTCCGGGGAGACGGCCGGGCTTCCCGGGTTGCCACCCACCTCGGTCGCCGACAGCAGCGGCACATAGCGGTAGAACGCCGTGTCCTCCACGGACTTGGCGCGCAGCGCGGACGAGGTCTGCGCGAACCTCGTCCGGAACTCCCGGTGCTCGGGCCCGTCGCCGGCCCGCCCCAGCACGAGGTTCCGTACCACGTCGACCGCGCCGGCCTCCTCCGGGACGACGAACGCGAGGCGGGCCTCGGCCGCGGCCTCCTCGGTCACCACGGCAGAGGCGTCACCGGAGGCGTAGGGCCGGTAGACCTCCATGCGGACCAGCAGCTCCTGAAGCGCCGTGCGCAGCGCCCAGGGCGCGCGGTCGCGCAGCGCGGGGTCCGGCGCCGTCGTGCACAGCCTGCTCGCCACCCGGGTCAGCCGGTCCACCTCGGCCGCCAGCTCGTGCGTGAGCACCTTGTACGCCGCCCGCCGGACCGTCGCCGCCCAGTCGCCGCCCCGGTCCGTCTGCGGGGCCGCGAACCGCCGGTACCGGCCGAGGAGTTCCCCGAACCCCGCCGGATCCGTGAAGAGCCCGTCCACCTGCCGCAGGGCGTCGTAGCCGGTGGTGCCCGCGACCGGCCAGGACGCCGGCAGGGGCTCGCCGTCCGCAAGGATCTTCTCCACGACCGTCCAGCGGCCGCCGGTCGCCTCGTGCAGCCGCCGCAGATAGCCGTCGGGGTCGGCGAGCCCGTCGGGATGGTCGACGCGCAGGCCGTCGACCACGCCCTCGTGCAGCAGCCGCAGGATCTTCGCGTGGGTGGCCTCGAACACCTCCGGGTCCTCGACCCGCACCCCGATGAGCTCCGAAATGCTGAAGAAACGCCGGTAGTTGAGCTCGGTGCGGGCCAGCCGCCACCACACCGGGCGATACCACTGCGCGTCCAGGAGCTGCGGCAGCGGCAGCTCCTCGGTGCCCTCGCGCAGCGGGAAGGCGTGGTCGAAGTAACGCAGTACGCCACTGTCGACCCGGAGGTCCCCGACGACCGAGCCGAGGGGCCCGCCGAGCACCGGCAGCAGCACCTGGCCGCCCTGCGCCTCCCAGTCGATGTCGAACCAGCGCGCGTACGGCGACTTCGGGCCCTCCCGCAGCACCTCCCACAGGGCGCGGTTGTGACGCGGGGACATGGCCATGTGGTTCGGCACGATGTCGAGCACGAGGCCCAGACCGTGCTCGCGCGCGGTGACCGCCAGCGCGCGCAGCCCCTCCTCGCCGCCCAGCTCCTCGCGCACGCGCGCGTGGTCCACGACGTCGTAGCCGTGCGCCGAACCGGGCACGGACTCCAGGACGGGGGACAGGTGCAGGTGCGAGACGCCGAGCGAGGCCAGGTACGGCACGGCGGCCGCGGCGCCGGCGAAGGGGAACTCGGGCTGCAGCTGCAACCGGTACGTGGCCGTGGGCACCACGGGCTCGGATCGCTCAGGTGTCATGCAAACCTACGTACCCCTCCTGCCGTCCTTCGTGTCATCGTCCCCTGCACGTGTGCACGCGCGCGTGGCTAGCGTCGAGCGATGGGGAGTACGGGGCGAACGTACGGACAGGTCGTCGGGCTGACGGGAGCGCTGCTGCCGGTCGTGTCCTTCCTGGGGCGGCTGCCCACGGCCACGATCCAGTTCGGCAGCGTGCTGCTGGTCGCCCGCACCAGCGGCTCGCTGGGCGCCGCGGGGCTGACCGGCGGCGCGCTCGCCGTCGGCCAGGTGGCGTGCGGCCCGCTGGTGGGCCGCCTCGCCGACCGGCACGGCCAGCGGACGGTCGTCCTCGCTTTCTCCCTCGCCAACGCCGTCGCGATCGCCGGTCTGGTGGCTGGGGCGCTCGCGGGGCTGCCGACGCCGCTGCTGGCCCTGCTGGGTGCGGCCGCCGGCGCGACCGTCCCGCTGATCGGGCCCCTGGGCCGCGCCCGCCTGGTCGCCCTGGCCCGCCGCGCGGACGCCCCCGACACCACGATCGGCGCCGCGCTCTCCTTCGAGAGCACGCTGGACGAGATCTCGTTCGTCCTGGGGCCGGCACTGGTCGGCGTGGCGGCGGTCGTGGCGCATCCGGCGTACGCCATGGGGGCGGCAGCGGTCCTGGTGGCGGTCTGCGGCACGGCGTTCGCGCTCCATCCAACGGCGACGGCGACGGCGACACGAAACGGTCCCGTCGCGACGCCGGGGAAGGGACGCTCCGGTTCCGTCGCGACGCGTGCGCGACGACGCTCCGGTACCGTCCCGACGCCCGCGCCACGACGCTCCGGTACCGTCCCGACGCCCACGCTGCGACGCTCCAGCCCCGTCCCGACCCCCACGCCACGACGCCCCCGTGCCGTCCCGACGCCGCCCACCCGCCCCCGAATCCCCCGCACCGTCCACGCCCTCCGAGCCGCCCTAGCCCTCCAGGGAGCCATGTTCGGAGCCTGCCAAGCCGGTATCACCGCTCTCACCGAACACCTCGGCCAGTCGGAGCAAGCCGGGCTCGTGTACGCCGCCATGGGCGTGATGAGCGCCGTCGCGGGGTTCTGCATGGCCGCCGTGCCCGGTCGTATCGCGCTCGTCACCCGCTGGCGGGCGGCCACCGCGGCCGCGTTCCTGCTGTCCCTGCCGCTGCTGTGGACGGACAGCCTGGCTGGCCTGTACGCGGTCGTCACCGTCCTCGGTGTCGCCTACGCCCCGCACCTCATCACGGTGTTCGGGCTCACCGAGCGGGCCGTGCCGCCCGCCCGGCTCGCGGAGGCGATGGCGTTCGCGACCAGTGCGATCGTCGGCGGCCAGGCGCTCGCGGTCGCCCTCACCGGCCGCCTGGCCGAGTCCCACGGCCCCGTGGCGGCCTTCGCCACGGCGAGCACGGCGGCCGCGCTGGCCTGCGCGATCGCACTCGCGGCGCGCCCGGCGTCGTACACCGGACGGGCCACCGAAAGCGTCCACCACGCGCGCGTGCCCGACGAGCGGCCGGGCACGCCCGCCTAGACGGGTCGTTGCAGCACCGTCAGGCTGCGGTCCACCAGTGTCAGCCGGTCGCCCGCCGCGACCTTCGGGCCCGTGTCCGGCGGGACCCCCTCCGCGCGGGAGGTGTCGACGACCACCTGCCACTGCCGGCCGTGGTTGACCGGGACGACGAAGTCCAGGGTCTTCGGGGAGGCGTTGAACATCAACAGGAACGAGTCGTCGGTGATCCGCTCACCCCGGGAGCCCGGCTCGGAGATCGCGTTGCCGTTCAGGAAGACAGTCAGCGCGGAGGCCGGCGACGAGTCCCAGTCACGCTGGGTCATCTCGCGGCCCTCCGGGGTGAACCAGGCGATGTCCGACAGCTCGTCGTGGGTGCCCTCCACGGGCCGCCCGTGGAAGAAGCGCCGGCGGCGGAAGACCGGGTGGTCCTTGCGCAGCCACACCATCGCGCGCGTGAAGGCCGTCAGCCCGCCCTCGTCCTCGTCGTCCTCCTCGTCGCCGGCCGGCCACGGCACCCAGGCGAGCTCGTTGTCCTGGCAGTACGCGTTGTTGTTGCCGCGCTGGCTGCGTGCGAACTCGTCGCCGTGGCTGATCATCGGCACGCCCTGGGAGAGCATCAGCGTGGCGACGAAGTTGCGCATCTGGCGCGCCCGCAGCTCCAGCACGGCCGGGTCGTCGCTCTCGCCCTCCGCCCCGCAGTTCCAGGACCGGTTGTGGCTCTCGCCGTCCCGGTTGTCCTCGCCGTTGGCCTGGTTGTGCTTGTCGTTGTACGCGACCAGGTCGTGCAGGGTGAAGCCGTCGTGGCAGGTCACGAAGTTGATCGAGGCGAGCGGGCGGCGGCCGTCGTCCTGGTAGAGGTCCGAGGAGCCGGTCAGCCGGGACGCGAACTCGGCGAGCGCGCGCTGCTCGCCGCGCCACATGTCCCGCACGGTGTCGCGGTACTTGCCGTTCCACTCGGTCCACAGCGGCGGGAAGTTGCCCACCTGGTAGCCGCCCTCGCCGACGTCCCAGGGCTCGGCGATCAGCTTCACCTGGGAGACCACCGGGTCCTGCTGCACCAGGTCGAAGAACGACGACAGCCGGTCCACCTCGTGGAACTGGCGGGCCAGGGTCGCCGCGAGGTCGAAGCGGAAGCCGTCGACGTGCATCTCGGTGACCCAGTAGCGCAGGGAGTCCATGATCAGCTGCAGGACGTGCGGGGAGCGCATCAGCAGGGAGTTGCCGGTGCCCGTGGTGTCCATGTAGTAGCGCGGGTCGTCGGTGAGGCGGTAGTACTGCGCGTTGTCGATGCCCTTGAAGGACAGCGTCGGGCCCAGGTGGTTGCCCTCGGCCGTGTGGTTGTAGACGACGTCCAGGATGACCTCGATGCCGGCCTCGTGCAGCGCCCGCACCGCCGACTTGAACTCCAGCACCTGCTGGCCGCGGTCGCCCCAGGAGGCGTACGCGTTGTGCGGGGCGAAGAAGCCGATCGTGTTGTAGCCCCAGTAGTTGTTGAGGCCCATGTCGACCAGCCGGTGGTCGTTGACGAACTGGTGGACCGGCATCAGCTCCAGCGCCGTCACGCCCAGCTCGACCAGGTGCTCGATGATCGTGGGATGCGCGAGCGCCGCGTAGGTGCCGCGCAGCTCCTCCGGCAGGCCCGGGTGCTGCATCGTGAGGCCCTTCACATGGGCCTCGTAGATCACCGTCTCGTGGTAGCCGCGCCGCGGCCGCCGGTCGTCGCCCCAGTCGAAGTACGGGTTGACCACGACCGACGTCATGGTGTGCGGCGCCGAGTCCAGGTCGTTGCGCTTGTCGGGCGCGGCGAAGTGGTAGCCGTACACCTCCTCACCCCAGCGGATCGACCCGCTGATCGCACGCGCGTACGGGTCGAGCAGCAGCTTCGCCGAGTTGCAGCGCTGGCCGCGGCCCGGCTCGTACGGGCCGTGCACGCGGAAGCCGTAGCGCTGTCCCGGCATGATGCCGGGCACGTACGCGTGCCGTACGAACGCGTCGCTCTCGCGCAGTTCCACCGCCGTCTCCGAGCCGTCGTCGTGCAGCAGACACAGCTCTACTCGGTCCGCGGCCTCCGTGAAGACCGCGAAATTGGTGCCGGCGCCGTCGTACGTGGCACCGAGCGGATACGCCTCGCCAGGCCAGACCTGCATGGACACGACTCTTTCAGCTGGAGCACGCCCCCGGGGGCGCCTTCGCCCCGAGTCTCCCCGAAAGTGATGGAACCACCTATGACTTACGTCCCTCTTACCGACCGACCAGTGCATACGCGGTATGCCGAAACCAGTGGGGCAAACACGTACTCCCGTGAAAGAAGGGGGAGTAGGGGGAAGATGTGCGCAAGATAGTGCACCGCCATCTGGGCAAGGTGGTGGCCGGTGCGGCCATCGCGGTGGCCGGGACCGCCGTGATGGTCGGGATCACCCTGCCGGGGACTGCGGGGGCCGACGAGACGGGCGGGGGCAAGGCGGGTACGCAGGCCGCGCAGCAGGACGGGACCGTACCGGCGGGCGTCGTCGAGCAGGCGCCCGCGGAGGGCGACAAGGGCAAGGGCGGTGACCCGCTCACCGACGACGAGATCAACCGGGCCGCGCAGCTCGCCGCCAACCGGCAGCTGCTCAACTCCGCGGAGAACGTGGACGGCAAGCGCGGCCCGCAGCGCCTGTCCGTCGATCTCGCCGACCCGGAGAACGACGAGACGGACGACCCGAACCCGCCGCGGCGCGCCGACGTGACGTTCTACGACTACAAGAACGACACCCTCGTCACCAAGACCGTCAACCTCGACACCGGCAAGGTCGAGGACACCGGCGTCCAGCACGGCGTGCAGCCGCCGCTCAGCCGGGCCGAGAACGCCGAGGCGGCCGCGCTGCTCATCGCCGACCCGCTCGGCGCCGGCCTGAAGGCCGACTACAAGGACGCCACCGGCAAGGAACTCACCTCGCCGGACCAGCTGCTGTTCAACGGCGCGGTGTACCGGGCCACTCCCGGCTCCCAGCCGGCCGTCCTCGACAAGTGCGGCGAGCACCGCTGCGTGCGGCTGTTCCCGAAGGTGAAGAACGGCCCCTGGATCGACGCCCGGTCGATCGTGATCGACCTGAGCGCCCGCAAGGTCGCACAGCTCAAGCGCGGCTGAGCCGCTCGCCCGTTCACTTTTCCAACTTGCTCCTCCGGTAAGGGAGTCACCTTTTCATGCCCACCACCAGAACGAGTCGTGCACGCACGCGTGCGGCCGTCGGCCTTTCGGTGGCCGCGCTGGCCGCCGGCGCGACCACCGGGGCCGGACCCGCCGCCGCCCAGCCGAAGGCCGCCACCGCCGCCGTGGCCGACTGCAGCGCCAATTACAAGATCGAGCAGAAGCTCTCCAGCGGCACGACCTGGCGGATGTGCTGGCGCTACGACAGCAAGGCCGGACTCGTCCTCGACGACGTCTCCTACCAGCCCAAGGGCGAGGCCGCGCCGATCAAGGTCCTCAACAGCGCCCGGCTGGCCCAGATCGACGTTCCCTACGACGACGGCAGCGTCGAGTACGACGACCTCACCGGCTTCGGCTTCGCCCAGGGGCTGGTCAACCTGGCACCGGGCGAGTGCCCCGGCGGCACCATCAAGTCCGTCAAGGTGCCGGACTCCTGGGACCCGGACCACCCGGACGTCAACGGCCTGTGCACCACCACGCGCTCGCGCGGGCACGCGTACCGCATGCAGGGCGACACGGCGAACAAGGTCTACCAGGCGCAGGGCAAGGACCTCCTCGTCTACACGGTCAACCAGGTCGGCTGGTACGAGTACATGACGGAGTGGCGCTTCCAGGACGACGGCACGATCAACATGAACGTCGGCGCCACCGGCAGCCTCTCCTGGGACGACTACGACGCCGGGGACGGCCGCGGCTGGCCCATCGGCAAGAACGCCAGCGCCTACGCCACCAGCCACAGCCACAACGTCTTCTGGCGCCTGGACTTCGGCCTGGACGGCTCCTCCAAGGGGAAGGTCGAGCAGTACGACTCGGCCGTCACCGCGCCCGCACACGGCCAGCAGGCGCCGACCAACAAGACCACCCGCACCAAGGTCACCAAGGAACTCGCGGGCGACGCCAAGACCTACCGCTGGTGGCGGATGGTCAGCGCGACCGGCAAGAACAAGGACGGGCACGCGCGCTCGTACGAGATAGTCCCCGGTGCGACCACGAGGTACCCGGGGCGCAGCTTCACCAAGCACGACGTGTACTTCACCGAGTACAACAAGTGCGAGCAGTTCGCCAGCAACAACCCGGGCAACTGCCCCGCCGGGGCGGGCAAGTCCGTCGACAAGTGGGTGAACGGCCAGACCCTCACGCACCCGATCGTCTGGATGAACGTGGGCTTCCACCACATCGCCCGGGACGAGGACCAGCAGCCCATGCCGGTCCACTGGCAGGGCTTCTCCATCGCCCCGAGGGACGTCACGGCTATGAATCCGCTCACTCCGGACGAGCTCTCCTGGCAGAACGGCCACTGGCGACCGCGTAGTTGAGAAAGACCCTGTCCATCCGGCTGCACCGCCGACCGCTCCCGGAGTACCCTTCCTTGATCGTTGGCACGGGGAGAGCTCGGGGGAGCGGAAGGCGGTGCTCGGGTGGGGTCGGGAGGGCTGGAGTTGCCCCCTGGTGACGAGGGTCACGAGGGGAACTCCGCAGACGTCCCGCCCGGCACGGTGTCCCTGGCCAGGCCCATGGAGACGAGTTCCATCGGGCCGGAGCTGGACTGGGACGCCGACGCCTGGCGCGAAGTACGTACGCGCGCACAGCGAGCGGGACGGGCCTACATCTGGCTGAACCTCGTAGAACAGCGGCTGCGCGCGGTCGTGGCCGCCGTCCTGCGTCCCATCTACGAACCCGTCCACGGGGACGAGTGGGTGATCGCGGCGGCCGGACCGGCCGGCCAGGAGTGGGTGCAGCGAGCGGTCGCGGTACGCGAAGTCAGCCGCCGTAAGGGCTACTTGCTCGACCCGGCCGACGACAACGTCCTCAGCTTCCTCACTCTGCCCCAGCTGCGCGAGCTGATGGTGCAGCACTGGCCCTGCTTCGAGCCGTACGTCGACGACCGCCGCGACGTCGAACTCGCCCTGGACGAGCTGGAAGTGACCCGCAACGTCGTCTCCCGCAACCGGGCGCTGTCCGAGGCGGTCCTGGGCCAGGCCGAGCGGGCCGCCGCCAAGCTGCTCGACGTGCTCGGCGCGGGCGGGGACGTACCCTCGGCGCGCCGGCTGCCCGTGGACGCGGTGGAGGACCTGGTCGGCGACCGGTACGCCGACGTGGTCGCCGTACACCCCGACCGGGTGCGGCTGCTGCGCCAGTTCCCCGCCGAGGACATCTTCGCCGGCGCCCGCCGCCTGGACGCCGTCGGCATCGGCCTCAACCTGCTCGTGCAGAACTTCTCCGGCCGCCGCCTGGTGCGCCTGGCCGAGGCCGGCTGCCGCGTCCGGCTGCTGTTCCTCAACCCGGCCTCCAGCGCGGTCAAGCGGCGCGAGCGCGAACTGGGCATGAAACGCGGCGAGTTGAGCCGCGCGGTCGAGATGAACATCCTGCACATGCGCCGGGTCCGGGCCCGGCTGCGCGACCCGGGCGCCTTCCAGATCCAGGTCTACGACGAGACACCGCGCTTCACGGCCTACCTCGTGGACGGCGACGGCGCGGACGGCATCGCCGTCGTGCAGTCGTATCTGCGCAGGTCCCGCGGCATGGAGGCGCCGGTCCTGGTGCTGCGCAACGGAAGCCGCGTGGTCAAGTCGGACGACATGGACAAGGGAGTCGAGAGCGGGCTCTTCCCGACATACCGCGAGGAGTTCGAGACGTCCTGGGCGGATTCGCGTCCCGTGTCCTGAACTGTCCGGGGCCGTAAGCGGAATGCGGTCCTCTGATTGTCAGTGGCACATGGGAAGGTGGAGACCACTGGGGGAAAGCACCACCAAGAAGGGGGGCCGCCCATGGGCTGGCACCGGGAGCTGCTGATCGGCTTCGACCTGGAGACGACCGGGACCGATCCGCGCGAGGCGCGCATCGTCACGGGCGCCGTGATCGAGTTCAGGGCCGGACAGCCGATAGGGCGCCGGGAGTGGCTGGCGGATCCGGGCGTGGAGATCCCGGCGGACGCGGTGGCGGTGCACGGGATCAGCAACGAACGAGCGGCCGCGGAGGGCCGCCCGGCGGACCAGGTGGCCGACGCCATCGCGGACGTCCTCGTGACGTACTGGAAGACGGGCGTGCCGGTCGTCGCCTACAACGCGGCCTTCGACCTGAGCCTGCTCGCTGCCGAACTGCGGCGGCACGGCCTGCCGTCACTCCGCGACCGACTGGGCGGCCTCGACCCCGCCCCGGTCGTCGACCCGTACACCATCGACCGCTGGGTCGACCGCTACCGCCGCGGCAAGCGCAACCTCGAAGCGGTCTGCACGGAGTACGGCGTCCCACTGGAGTCCGCGCACGACGCGACGGCCGACGCCCTCGCCGCGGCCGGCCTGGCCTGCGCGATAGCCGAGCGCCACCCCAAGATCGCGGCCCTCGGCCCGGCGGAGCTGCACCACAAGCAGATCGAGTGGTACGCGGAATGGGCGGCGGACTTCCAGAGCTTCCTGCGCCGCAAGGGCGACGCGACGGCGGTGGTGGACGGCACGTGGCCCTTGCGGGAGTTGACGGACGAGCCGGTCTGAGAGGGGCGGCTCGGGGACCGGTCACGCCGGAGACGCGGCGCTCGCGATGCGTTCGACGCGGGGCCTGGCCACTCGCTCGTAGTCGGGGCCGGAGACGGCCAGCGAGCGATCGAGGCGGGCGGCGTTGAAGTACAGCCGCGGCCGGCCGACGAGATCGGGGTCGGCGACGAGTTCGAGCTCGGGGTCGAAGCTGAAGGGGAGCACGGTGCCGGGCATCGCACGGGCCAGTCGCTCGGCGGTCTCCGCATCGCTGAACCCGACATAGCGGGCGGCGAACAACGTCCGTACGGCATCCAGGTCCACGCGCCGGTCCCCGGGCACGACCGCGAGGACGTGCCGGGTCGTCCGCCGGTCCGTCTTCACCCGCAGCACGATGCACTTCGCCGCCTCGGACACGGGGTGGCCACGCAGTGCGCTGACGGCCTCGGTGGCGCCCTCGGGGGCGTGGCCGATCAGCTTGTAGTCGACGGAGGAGGTGTCGAGCAGGGAGATCAGACGCTCGTAGGTGTCGTGCTCGGGCATCGGACGTCCTCTCCGTGTGCTTGACCGTCGCTGTGGGGTTCGTGGGCTTGAACGGCGGTCTCGTGCGGGGCGGCGGTGCGATGGGCGCGTTCCACGGACTGGCCCCAGTAGGTGCCGGTCACCATCAGGGCCGCGCCGAGTGCGGTGAGCGCGGTGAGGTGCTCGCCGCCGAGTGCGACGCCGACGGCGACGGCCCACACCGGCTCCGTGCCCAGCAGCAGGCTGGCCCGGCTGGCGGAGGTGCGCTGCACGGCCCAGGTCTGCGCGAGGAAGGCGAACACGCTGCAGAACAGGGCGAGATAGACCAGCTGGGTCCAGGTCGCCGTACCGGCGTGGGCGAGCGTCGGCAGGCCGCCCACGGCAGTCGGCAGGAACAGGGCCGTGCCGACGAGCGTCTGCACGGTCGTCAGCTGCAGCGGGCGGATAGCACGGCCGACGGTGAGGCGTCCCACGAGCGCGACATGGCCCGCTCGCACCACCGCGGCGCCCAGCATCAGGAGGTCGCCGAGGCGCGGGGCGTGGAATCCGTTGCCGGACATCAGCAGGCCGACGCCGAGGACGCACAGGGCGGCCGCGGCGAAGAAGAGGGGAGGGGGTCCGCCGTGCGCGCGGTCGAGGAGCGGGGTGAGCACGATGGTGAGGCTGATGATCAGCCCCGCGTTGGCGGCACTGGTGTGGGCGACGCCGTAGGTCTCCACGACCAGGACCGCGGCCTGCGTCACCCCCAGGGGAAGCCCGGCCCGCAGCTCGTCCCGGGTCCAGCGGCGCGTCCCACGACGGCCTGCGGCCAGGCCGAGACAGGCGAGCGCGGACAGGGCGTAGCGGGCGAACAGCACCAGCAGTACGGGGAGCGCGGAAGTCGCCGTCTGGGCGGACAGATAGCTGGAGCCCCAGACGACGGCGACGAGGAGGAGTACCGCATCGGTACGGCGAACGTCGGTCACCCGCCCACGGTGCACCGCGACCGTCCCTGAAGCCCAGTACCACCTTCTTAAACAATCATTTAGCAGCCCTACATCGACTCCTACACTTGGACCATGGACGAACGGCAGCTGCGGATCCTGCGGGAGCTCGGTGAGCTGGGCAGCGTCACGGCGGTCGCCGAGGCGCTCCTGGTGACCCCCTCGGCGATCTCCCAGCAGCTGCGGCTGCTGCAGCGGTCGATCCCGGTGCCGCTCACCGAGCGCCGGGGGCGGCGGCTGGTGCTCACGGACGCCGGGCAGGCGCTGGCGGGCGCGGCGATCGAGGTGGAGACGGCGCTGGCACGGGCCCGGCACACCGTGGGGGAGTTCCTGGACCGACCGGAAGGGGAGGTCTCGGTGGCGGCCTTCCACAGCGCGGGCGCGACCTTCTTCCCCCTCCTCCTGCGCGCGCTCGGCGGGCCGGGCGCCCCGGTCCCGAGGCTGGCCGACGAGGACGTGGCCCAGGAGGACTTCCCGCGGCTCACCCGCGAGTACGACCTGGTCCTCGCCCACCGCCTGGACCACACCCCACCCTGGCCGGACACGGTGACCGCGACCACGCTCCTGCGTGAGCCCCTGGACGTGGCGATGCCCGCCGACCACCCCCTGGCCGCCAAACGCCGGGTGACCCCGCGCGACGTCGCCGACCAGCCCTGGATCACCGTGCATGACGGCTTCCCGGTCCTGGCGACGATCGAGGCGATCGCGGCGGCGGCCGGACGACGCCTCCATCTCGCCCACCGCATCAACGAGTTCGCGGTGGTCGCCGAGGCGGTGGCAGCGGGCGGCGGCCTCGCCCTGATGCCCCGCTGGACCGTGCGCCCCCACCCGGACCTGGTCCTACGCCCCCTGAGCGGCGTACAGGCCAGACGCCACATCGACGCGCTGTACCGCCCGGAGCGGACGGCCAGGGCAGCGGTCCGTACGGTCCTGGGGGAACTCCGCCGGGCGGCGCAGTCGGTTCAGAACGGCGAGACCGGGAGTACGTAGGCGCTCAGAAGGAGTTCCAGCGCACCGTCTCGTCCCCGGCCCGCAGGGAAGCCACTCTCCGCTCGAACTCGGCCAGGGCCTTGGGGTTCGACGGCGCGTGCTGGGCCACCCATGCGCAACTGGCCGTCTCCCGAGCGCCCCGCAGCACGGAGCACCCCTCCCACTCCCGGACGTCCCAGCCGTACGTCTCGACGAACCCGTCATAGGCCGCCGCGGGCAACCCGTACCGGTCCCGCGACAGGGCCATCACCACCAGGTCGTGCTCGCGCAGGTCCGCCGAGAAGGTCTCCAGGTCGACCAGAACGGGGCCGGCCGGGCCGACGTGCACATTGCGGGGCAGCGCGTCGCCGTGGATCGGGCCCGGCGGGAGGTGCGGTGTGAGCGCGGCCGCGGCCGCCGCGAAGCCGTCCCGTCGCTCGCGCAGATACTCCGCGTCCGCCGCGTCGATCGCGTCCCCCGCCAGCCGCAGCCACCGCTCCACGCCCCCCAGCAGCTCGCGCGGCGGCAGGCCGAAGGGAGGCGTGGGGAGTGCGTGGACGACCCGCAGCAGTTCGGCCAAATCCCGTGGCTCGGCGGGACGTACGGGATCGGGCATCCGGTGCCACACGGTCACCGGATGTCCCTCGACCAGCAGCGGCTTCGGCTCCGCCGCCCGCACCGCGGGCACGCCCTCCTCGGCCAGCCAGAGCGCGATGTCCAGTTCGCGGCGCGCCCGGTCCAGGAGTTCGGCGTCGCGGCCCACCTTGACGACCAGGTTGCCCGCGGCGAACACCGCGTTCTCGCCCAGGGCGAGGAGCCGCGCGTCCCGGGCCGGACCGGGCAGCACCCCCGCCGCGGCCAGTACGTCCCGCGCCCGTGCCTCGTCCATCGCCTGCCTCCCAGCTCCGCGTGCGCCCACCGGCGGACGGCGTCGAGATTCCGCCATCCCGCGCCAAGTCTCGCATTCGCACAGGTCGGACCGTGTGCGCGGTGCCTTGACGGGGCGGATCACCTTCACGACCATGACGGAGGCCGACCGGACCCCACGTCACGAACCACCCCGTCACGAGCGTGCGAAGGAGCCGATCACGTGACCTTGGCGAGCGCGACGAGGCGGTCGGCGCGGAGCGCGCCGCGCGCCGCCGGGGACCGGCCGCTCGCCGACCGCGGGGCCTGGTTCCTGGTGCTGCCCGCGCTGATCCCCATCCTCGTGCTCAGCGTCGGACCCCTCCTCTACGGGATCCTGCTGGCCTTCACCGACTCCCAGTCGGGCCGCACCCAGGCCACCCGGTGGATCGGCGGGCTCAACTTCCAGGACCTGCTGCACGACACGCTGTTCTGGGAGTCGTTCCGGATCGGCCTGGTATGGGCGGTCGGGGTGACCGTGCCGCAGTTCCTCCTCGCGCTCGGCCTCGCCCTGCTGCTCAACGAGGACCTGAAGCTGCGCTGGCTGGCCCGCGCCCTCGCGATCGTCCCGTGGGCGATGCCCGAGGTCGTCGTCGGCATCATGTGGCGGCTCGTCTACAACCCGGACGCCGGCGTCCTCAACGAGACCCTGCGCGACCTCGGCCTCGGCGACGGCCGGGACTGGCTCAGCGGCCTGGCGACCGCACTGCCCGCGGTGATCGTCGTCGGCGTCTGGGCCGGCATGCCGCAGACCACGGTCGCCCTGCTCGCCGGACTGCAGAACACCCCGCGCGAACTGCACGAGGCCGCCGCGGTCGACGGGGCCGGCGCCTGGCGCCGCTTCCGCACGGTCACCTGGCCCGCGCTGAGACCGGTCGCCCTCGCCATCACCGCGCTCAACCTGATCTGGAACTTCAACTCCTTCGCCCTGGTCTACGTGCTGACCAACGGCGGCCCCGGCGGCCGCACCCGCCTGCCGATGCTGTTCGCCTACGAAGAGGCCTTCCGCTACGGGCAGTTCGGGTACGCGGCGGCCATGGGCTGCGTGATGGTCGCCGTGATCTCCGTGCTGCTCGCGCTCTTCCTGGTGGGCCGCTTGAGGGGAGGCGACGACACATGAGGACCAGGACCGGCACCCGTATCGGCCAGTACGTCGCCCTGCTCGCGTATCTCGTCTTCCTCGCCTTCCCGCTGCTGTGGCTGCTGTCCACCGCGTTCAAGTCCCCGCGCGAGCTGGGCAGTCTGCACCCCACCTGGATCCCCCGGCACCCGACGCTCGACAACTTCCGGCAGGCCTTCGACGAACAGCCCCTGCTGCACGCGGCGTTCAACTCCCTGCTGGCCGCGGCCGGCGCCGCCGTCATCGCCGTACTGATCGCGACCCCGCTCGCCTACGTCATGGCCCGCAGACGCACCCCGCTCACCCGGGCCGCCACCGGATGGGTGGTGGTCAGCCAGGCTTTCCCGCTGGTCCTGGTGATCATCCCGCTGTTCCTGGTGCTGAAGAACCTCCGGCTGATCAACTCGCTGTTCGGGCTGACGCTGGTCTACGTGGTCTGGGCGCTGCCCTTCGCCCTGTGGATGCTCGTCGGTTACGTCAGAGCCGTGCCGGCCGAGGTCGAGGAGGCGGCGGCGGTCGACGGAGCCGGGCGGCTGCGGACGCTGGTGTCGGTGGTGGCGCCGCTGCTCGCGCCCGGGATCACGGCGACGGGACTGTTCGCGTTCGTCACCGCGTGGAACGAGTTCTTCTTCGCGCTGGTCCTGCTGAAGACCCCGGAGAAACAGACCCTCCCGGTCGTACTCACCCACTTCATCGGCGCGGAGGGAGTCGCGGACCTGGGCCCGCTGGCCGCGGCCGCCTTCCTCGCGACGCTGCCCTCCCTCGTCGTCTTCGCGGTCATCCAGCGGCGGATCACCGGCGGCATGCTCACCGGGGCGGTGAAGAACTGATGCGCGCCAGAACGCTCTTCCTGCTCACCCTGGCTCTCGCTCTGCTGGCGGGCTGCACGAGCGGCGAAAGCGGCACCGCGGACGGCCGGATCGTCCTCCGTTTCCAGTCCCTGGCCTGGCAGGAGGAGTCGGTGGCGGCCAACAAGGAGCTGGTGAAGGAGTGGAACGCCGGTCATCCGGGCGTCAAGGTCGAGTACGTACAGGGGAGTTGGGACAGCGTCCACGACCAGCTGCTCACCTCCTTCGAGGGGGGCGAGGCACCCGACATCATCCATGACGCCTCCGACGACCTCGCGGACTTCGCGTACGGCGGCTATCTCGCCGACCTGACCGACCTGCTGCCCGCGCGCCTCAAGTCCGACATCCCGCAGCGGAGTTGGGAGACGGCGACCTTCGGCGACGGCGTCTACGGCGTGCCCTTCCTCCAGGAGCCGCGGGTGATCGTCGCCAACGCGAAGTGGCTGAAGGAAGCGGGCGTGCGCATCCCGACTCCCGAACACCCTTGGAGCTGGCCGGAGTTCAGAGAAGTCACGCGGCAGCTCAGCGGCAAGGGCAAGTACGGCGTCGCCTGGCCGCTCAAGGAGCCCGTCTCCGCGACCCTCAACCTCTCCCTGTCAACAGGCGGCCGACTCTTCCAACGGGGCTCCGACGGCAAGGTGACGGGCCGCTTCGAAGCGGCCGATCAGATCGTGCCGCGCACCGTCCACGACCAGGTGAACGTCGATCACAGCGCCTCGCCCACCACGCTGGGCAGCGGCGGCTCGGACACGCTGCCCGGGTTCTTCGGCGGCAAGTACGCGATGGTGCCGCTCGGGTTCTCCTACCGCCAGCAGATCGTCCAGCAGGCGCCCAAGGGCTTCGAGTGGCAGGTGCTGCCCGCTCCCGCAGGCGCCGACGGTCTCGCCCAGGGCGTCAGCCCGCAGACCCTGTCCATCGCCGAGGACAGTCCGCACAAGAAGGAGGCCGCCGAGTTCGTCGACTTCCTGCTGCGGCCGAAGAACATGGTGCGGCTGGCCCTGGGGGACTGGATGCTGCCGACCGGCACCGAGGCGTTGCAGGACCCCGCTCTGCATACGGCCAAGGACGGCTGGGCGACCGGCACCGCCCTCGCGGCCCACCTCAGTTCGGCACCGGCGCAGTCCGTGCGCGGCTACCCCGAGTGGAAGGACAAGGTGGCGACCCCGGCCTTCCAGGAGTACTACAGCGGCGCGATCGGCCTCGCCGAACTGCGCAGACGCCTGGAGAAGGACGGCAACCTGGTGCTGGCGCGCTACCAGCGCTGACGCCCGCCGCGTCTCCGTCGCCGATGCCCGCCGCTCCCCTCGCCCGCGCGGAAAACGGGTTGTCCCCGCCGCTCGGCCACGCCTAACGTGCCGTCCGTGGCAGCTTGCAACGCGATCATCAACACCGGTCTCGGCCGGGGCACCGCGCACTCCAACCGGATGCGCCGCGGCCCCGGAGCCCTGACCGGCACGGAGGCCGACGCCCGCTGATCAACCGGCGGTTCGCCGCACGCTGCGTTCTCTTCTTCGACGACGCTTCTCTTCCTGTCTTCCGGTCAGGGCCCGCGCTGCCCTCTCCCTCTCCACGGAAGACAAGGACGCAGGCCATGGCCCGCCCCACGCACACCACACGCGCGCTCTCGCAGAACTTCCTCGCCGACCGCGCCACCGCCGCACACCTCGCCCGAATCGCCGTCCCGAACGGCAGCCGAGCCCCGCTCCTGCTCGAAGTCGGCGCAGGAAAAGGCGCGTTGACGGAACATCTCGCCCCGCGCTGCCGGGAGCTGCGCGCGTACGAGATCGACCGACGGCTCCTCCCCGGACTGCGCACCCGATTCGCCGAAACCGCCCAAGTGCACGTCGTCGGCGGGGACTTCCTCACCGCACGCCCACCACACTCGCCCTTCTCCGTCGCAGGGAACGTGCCCTTCTCCCGTACCGCCGCCATCGTCGACTGGTGCCTGCGCGCACCCGCTCTCCTCGACGCCACCCTGCTCACCCAGCTCGAATACGCGCGCAAGCGCACCGGGGACTACGGGAGTTGGACCCTGGTCACGATCCGCAGCTGGCCCTGGTACGAGTGGCGGCTGGCCGGCCGGGTGGCCCGGACGCGGTTCACGCCGGTGCCGCGCGTCGACGCCGGGATCGTCCGGATCGAGCGGCGCCGCACCCCGCTGCTGGCGCCCGGCGCGCAGGAGGGCTGGCGGCACCTCGTGGAGCTCGGCTTCTCCGGCGTCGGCGGCAGCCTGCACGCCTCGCTCCGCCGGGCCCACCCGAGGCGCCGGGTGGACGCGGCGTTCAGGGCGGCGGGTCTGGAGCGCCGGGTGCTCGTGGGCGAGGTGCCGCCGGGGTGCTGGCTGCGGCTGTACGAGGCGCTGTCTTCCTGAGCGGCTGGGCGCCCTCGGCGTAGTGACGGCGGGGGCGCCCTCATCGACGTAACCGCTAATTGATTGGACGAGACGTATCGTCTCGTCTACCTTCGCTCACATGACCAGTCGCGCTCACATCGCCATGTTCTCCATCGCCGCCCACGGCCATGTGAACCCCAGCCTGGAGGTGATCAGTGAGCTCGTCGCCCGGGGGCATCGGGTCACGTACGCGATCCCGCCGCTGTTCGCGGAGAAGGTCGCCGAGACCGGTGCCGAGCCGAAGCTCTGGAACTCCACACTGCCGGAGCCGGGTGCCGACCCCGCGGCCTGGGGGACCGAACTCCTCGATCACGTCGAGCTGTTCCTGGCCGACGCGATCCAGGCGTTGCCGCAGCTGGCGGAGGCGTACGAGGGGGACGTACCGGATCTCGTGCTGCACGACATCACGGCGTACCCCGCCCGCGTCCTCGCCCACCGCTGGGGCGTGCCCGCGATCTCGCTCTCGCCGAACCTAGTGGCCTGGGAGGGGTACGAGGAGGAGGTCGCCGAGCCGATGTGGGCGGAGCCGAAGAGCACCGCGCGCGGGCAGGCGTACTACGCCCGGTTCCAGGCCTGGCTGGAAGACAACGGGATCACCCTGGATCCCGACTCCTTCGTCGGCCGGCCCGAGCGCTCGCTTGTCCTGATTCCCAGGGTGCTGCAGCCCAACGCCGACCGGGTCGACGAGTCGACGTACACCTTCGTCGGCGCCTGCCAGGGTGACCGGTCGGCGCAGGGCGAGTGGCGGCGGCCGGACGGTGCCGAGAAGGTGGTGCTGGTGTCGCTGGGCTCGGCCTTCACCGACCGGCCCGGCTTCTACCGGGAGTGCGTGCGTGCCTTCGGCGAGCTTCCGGGCTGGCACCTCGTGCTGCAGATCGGCGGGCAGGTGGATCCGGCCGAGCTCGGGGACGTACCGCCGAATGTCGAAGTACGTTCCTGGGTGCCGCAGTTGGCGATCCTGCGGCAGGCCGATCTGTTCGTCACGCATGCCGGGGCCGGCGGCAGTCAGGAGGGGCTGGCGACCGGTACGCCGATGATCGCCGTACCTCAGGCCGTGGACCAGTTCGGCAACGCCGACACGCTGGAGTCGCTCGGGGTGGCGCGCCGCATCGCCACGGAGGAGGCCACCGCCGAGACATTGCGTTCCGCCGCCCTCGCGCTCGTCGGGGATCCCGAAGTGGCCCGGCGGCTCAAGGAGATTCAGGCGGGCATGGCCCAAGAGGGCGGCACGCGCAGGGCTGTTGAACTCGTCGAGGCCGAACTGCCCGGCCGCCGGGCATGAGAGAGGGCCCGTTGGTTCCCCGGTGACCAACGGGCCCTCAGCTAAGGGGGGTTGTCAGAGGGTTGTCAGACCCTCAGGCGCTCGTCCTGGTGCGGCTGCTCGTGCGTGATGAGTTCCGGCGACTCGTCGTGCGTGAGGTCGGGCAGCCGGTTCAGCCACTTCGGCAGGTACCAGTTGCGCTCGCCGAGCAGTGCCATCACCGCCGGGAGCAGCACGCCCCGGATGATCGTCGCGTCGATGAGCACCGCGGCCGCGAGGCCCACGCCCATCTGCTTCATGGACTGCATGGACAGCGTTCCGAAGATCGCGAACACGGCGACCATGATGACCGCGGCGCTGGTGACGACCCCGGCCGTGGTGACCACGCCGTGCTGGATCGCGTCCCGCGTCGAACGGCCGCGCAGCCGCGCCTCGCGGATCCGCGAGACCACGAACACGTGGTAGTCCATCGACAGGCCGAACAGGATCACGAACAGGAACAGCGGCAGCCAGGTGATGATCGCGCCGACGCCCTCCGCGCCCACCAGGGACGCGCCCCAGCCGTGCTGGAAGACGGCGACGAGGATGCCGTAAGCCGCGCCCACCGAAAGGAGGTTGAGCAGGATCGACGTGATCGCGACCGTCAGCGAGCGGAAGGAGAGGAGCATCAGGGCGAAGGCGAAGACCACGACGAACGCGAAGACCGGGACGACCGCGCCGCCCAGCTGGTCGTTGAAGTCGTGCGAGCCGGCGACCTGTCCGGTGATCGGCGCCTGAACGCCGTCCACCTTGCCCAGAGTCGCGGGCCGTACCTCGTCGCGCAGCTTCTCCAGGCTGGCGCCCGCCTTGTCCAGGTCGGAGCCGCCGACCAGCGGGACGTACACGTAGGCGATGTTCTGCGCGTCGTGCAGCTTGATCTCGACCGGGCCGCGCGAGGCGCCCGAACTGATCGCCCTGTCCTTGAAGTCGGCGAGCGCGGACTTCACCTCGGGGGCGTTGATGTCCTTCGCCTTGACGACCACCTCGGCCGGCTCGGAGCCGCCGGGGAAGGCGTCGTTGACGCGGTTGTACGTCTGCACGATCGGCAGCGAGTCGCCGAACTCCTGGTCCAGCGTGAGGTTCTGCGTCTTCATGCCGATCGCGGGGGCCGCGACGGCGAGCAGCGCGCCGGCCGCGACGAGGACGGAGACCAGCGGCTTGGCCAGTACGCCGCGCAGGACCGCGGTCCAGAAGCGGCTCTCCCCGCCCGTGCGGGCGGCGCGGCGCTCCATCGCCTTGCGCAGGAAGGGGATCCGGCCCTTCTCGACCCGCTCGCCCAGCAGTGAGAGCAGCGCGGGCAGGACCGTCACCGACCCGACCATGGCGACCGCCACGACCATCAGCGAGGCCAGGCCCATCGCCTCGAACTCGGCGAGACCGGTGAACAGCATGCCCGCCATCGCCACGCACACCGTGACGCCGGAGACGATGATCGCGCGGCCACTGGTCGCGGCGGCGACCCTGAGGGCCGTCTGCGCGTCCCGTCCGGCGGCGCGCTCCTCGCGCTCACGGCGCAGGTAGAACAGGCAGTAGTCGACGCCGACGGCCAGACCGACCAGCAGCATCACGGAGTTGGCGGTGTCGCTCATCGGCATGATGTGGCTGACGACGCCCATCAGGCCCATCGTCGCCATGATCGCGGTGATGGCCAGAGCTACCGGCAGCAGCGCCGCGACCAGCGCGCCGAAGGCGATCAGGAGAATGCCGAGGGCCACCGGTACGGCGGACAGCTCGGCCTTCTGGAAGTCGTCGCCGAACGCGTCGTCGAACGTCTTCATCATGCTGGCGCCGCCGATCTCCTCGATCCGCAGCGTCTCGTGGTCCTTCTGCACACCGGCGACGGCCTTCAGCACGGGCTCCACACGGTCGCCCGCGGTGTCCGAGTCGCCGCGCATGTCGAACTGCACCAGCGCGCTGCGGCCGTCCTTGGAGATCGTCGGGGAGGCCGCGTCGTACGGCGACTTCACGTCCGTGACCTTGCCGGTCCCGTCGACGGCCTTGACGACGGAGGCGACCGCGGCCTTGAACTCGGCGTCGGTCGCCTTGAGTTGACCGTCCTTCGCCTGGACGAGGACCGTCTCGCTGGCCGGCTCCTCGATCCCGGCGTCCTCGATGATCTTGGCGGCGGTGTGTGTCTCGCCCTTGAGCTGGTCGCTTTCCTTGACGTCGACGCGGCCCGCGGCCGAGCCGGCGCCCATGGCCAGGACGACGAACAGCACCCAGATGCCGACGGCAGCCCATCGGTGCCGGGCGCTCCAGCCGCCGGCCCGGGCGGCTATGCCCCGCACCCGCGAATCTCCGTTCCCCATGATGGGCTTGCCCCCTCGTGAGCGGTGACAGCCCCCTGCCGCCACCTTTCGCTTCGAAGGTATGGGCGCGATAAGGCCGTCTCGTCGTGCTCCCCGGTGAAGTGATGTGCGCCGAAGTCATCCGCTCGGACCCGGGCGTCTCACCGCTGGGGAGGACCGCGGCCCCTTACATCTATTTGTGTTCCTCCGGGCTACTCGTGAGTAATGATCAGGGTGTCCGGTCCTTCCGCATCGCTCCGGCTTTGTTGTTACGAAACCTTGTTGAACAAGTCACAGCTGCGTGTAGGTGTTGATCCGGGCGGGCCCATCGGCCAGAGTTTCGCGCAGTCCGCCCCCACGCGGACCCGGCCGTCGTGCCCACCCCCACGGGGCACGACGGCCGCCTTAGGGTGTGCGCCATGACGACGACGTATGCGGCGCTGCTGCGCGGGATCAACGTGGGCGGCAAGAAGAAGCTCCCGATGGCCGAGCTGCGGCAGCTGATGGAGGGGCTCGGGTACGAGGGCGTACGCACCCACCTCCAGAGCGGCCAGGCGGTCTTCGCCACGGGCCACGGCGACGAGGCGTCCCTTGCCGCCGAGCTCACGCAGGCGATCGAGAAGCGCTTCGGTTTCTCGGTCGACGTGATCGTCCGCGACCACGCCTATCTCAAGGCGGTCGCCGAGGCCTGCCCCTTCCCGGCGGCCGAGCTGGAGCCGAAGCAACTGCACGTCACGTACTTCTCCGCCCCGGTGGACGCGCAGCGCTTCGCGGAGATCGACCGGGAGGCGTACCTCCCCGAGGAGTTCCGCCTGGGCGACCGCGAGCTCTACCTCTACGTCCCGGAGGGCCTGGGCCGCTCCAAACTCGCCGAACACCTCGCCAAGCCCCGCATCAACAAGGGCGTGATCGCGACGACCCGCAACTGGAACACCGTGCTGAAACTGGTGGAACTCACGGCCTGAAGCGAACGCGGCACAAGGTCGATGTGGCGTACACGTCAGTGTGCGAGGCTCGGTGTATGCGCTACATCATCATCGGAGCGGGAGCCGTCGGCGGTGCCGTCGGGGGGCGTCTCGCGGGGGACGGGCATGAGGTCGTTCTGGTTGCGCGGGGTGCGCAGCTCGCGGCGTTGCGGGAAGGGGGGCTGCGGCTGAAGGTGCCGGACGGGGATCACGAGTACCGCCTCCCCGCTGTCGAAGGGCCCGGTGAGCTGGGGGAGTTGAGGGCCGACGACGTGCTCGTGCTCGCCGTCAAGACTCAGGACACCGTCGCCGCCCTGCAGACCTGGGGCCCGGCGCCCGTCGCCGGCGGCGGCAGCGCGGCCGAGCGGCTGCCCCTGTTCTGCGCGCAGAACGGCGTCGAGGGCCAGCGCCTCGCCCTCCGTGTCTTCCGGCATGTGTACGGCGTCTGCGTCTGGCTGCCCGCGACCCACCTCGAACCCGGTCACGTCTCCGCCGGCGGCGCCCCGCTCACCGGCATGCTCCACCTCGGCCGCTATCCCCACGGCACCGACGAGACCGCCCGCCTGGTCGCCGCCGACCTGGAGAAGACCGGCTTCTTCGAGGCGCCGGTCGTGCCGGACGTGACCCGCTGGCAGTACGCCAAGCTGCTCACCAACCTCAGCAACACGCTCCAGGCGCTGTGCGGCGAGGACGGCGGCCAGGACAGCCGGGCCGCCCTGCGTGCACGCGTGCGGGCCGAGGGCGAGGCCGTGCTCGCCGCCGCCGGGATCCCGTACGCGAGCGTCGCCGAGCAGCAGGCTCTGCGCGGCCACAAGGTCGACCTCGTCCCCCTCGCCGGCGCTCCGCGCGGCGGCGGCTCCACCTGGCAGTCCCTGAGCCGGGGCACCGGCAGCGTCGAGTCCGACTACCTCAACGGCGAGATCGGCCTCCTCGGCCGCCTGCACGGCGTACCGACCCCGGTCAACGACCTCCTCCAGCGGCTCGCGGGCACCTTCGCGCGCGAGCGGCGCGAGCCCGGATCAATGCCGATCGGCGAACTGGTGCGGCTGGCCGACGAGGCTGTCGCGTTTGTTCAAGAGCCCTGAGCGGCCGCTCCCTAGCGTGGGGTGCATGACGTACGACGACCCGCAGCACCTGCACCCGTACATGACCGAATGTGCCGCCGAGGCGGCGCGCGTCGCGCGCGGCGTCACGGCGGACCAACTCGGCGACCGCACCCACTGCCCCGACTGGGACGTCCGCGCCCTGGTCAACCACTGGGTGCTCTACACCTCCCACGGCCTGGAGCACCGCGCCCTGCGCAAACAGCTCCCCGAGGAGCTGACCGCCCGCGACTTCACCGCCGACCCCGACTGGCCCGCCGCCTACGCCGCCCAGCTCGACCGTGCCGTCGCCGCCTGGGCCGACCCGGCGGTGTGGGAGGGCGAGGTCGACCTCGGCATGGCGAAGATGCCGGCCGTCCAGATCGCCTCCATGGTCATCAAGGAGATGGCCGTCCACGGCTGGGACGTCGCCACCGCCACCGGCCAGAAGTTCCGCATCTCGGACGACGCGGCCCGCTTCGTCCTCGGCGTCGTCGAGGAGCACGGCGACCTCTACCGCCAGTACGACGGCTTCGCCGACCCGGTACCGGTACCTGACGACACGCCTGCCTTCGACCGCGCCCTCGCCGCCAGCGGACGGGACCCGAAATTGGGCCAGTGAAACACTGCTCAATTGGGTCGAGACCCTGATCCATCCGCGCGAATAGCGTCCAGGGCATGACGAACACCGCTCCCACCCGCGTCGACTTCTGGTTCGACCCCGCCTGTCCCTTCGCCTGGATCACCTCCCGCTGGATGCTGGAGGTCGAGCGCGAACGCCCGCTCGACCTCCGCTTCCATGCGATGAGCCTCTACCTGCACAACACGGGCAACGACCTCCCCGACTGGTACCGCGAGTTGGTCGACAAGTCGATCGGCCCCGTACGGGTCGCGGTGGCCGCCGCCGAGCGGCACGGGGAGAAGGTGCTGCGCGAGCTGTACACGGCCTTCGGCGCGCGGATCCACGAGCGTCGGGCCCAGGACTTCGACGCCGTGATCGCCGAGTCGCTGGAGGAACTCGGACTGCCCGCCGACCTGGCCGACGCCGCGCACGATCCGGGCCACGACGAGGCCGTACGCCGCAGCCACCAGGCCGGGGCCGAGCCCGACTCCGGCGGCTATGTGGGTACGCCCACCATTCATGTCGACGGAACGGTGTGGTTCGGGCCGGTGCTCCGGGCGATCCCCCGCGGCGCCCGCGCGGCCGAACTCTTCGACAGCTTCCGGGTGCTGGCGAAGGACCCCGACTTCTTCGAGCTCAAGCGCACCCGTACCGGATTGCTCCGCTTCGACTGATCCGATGAATCTGGTAAAGGAGTAGGTGATCGGCGGCTATTTCTGTCTCGTTCATTGACTGGTGCACCCAAGTACTCCTACCTTTCCCGGCGTTGGGTACAGGCTGATCCCACGGGAGGGGTACATGCCCACGCACCGAAGAGCCGCCCTCGTCACCCTCGTCACCGCTGTGCTGGCCCTCGGCGTCCCGGGCCTCGCGGCCCCCGCCCAGGCGGCGAGCTCCGACCTCTATGTCTCACCCGTCGGCGACGACCACGCCGACGGCAGCGCACGACATCCCGTCCGCTCCCTGCAACGCGCCCGCGACCTGGTCCGCGCCCGCGCCGCCGACCTGAAGTCCGACCTCACGGTCCATCTCGCCTCCGGCACCTACCGCCAGTCCGGCCCGCTCACCCTGGACGCCCGCGACTCCGGCAGCAACGGCCACCGGGTGATCTGGCAGGGCACCGGCGCCACCACCGTCAGCGGCGGCCGTCAGGTCGTCGGCTGGCACCAGGTGCCCGGCCGCAAGGGACTGTGGTCCGCCCCCGCGCCCCAAGGGCTCACCGACACACGGCAGTTGTACGTCGACGGAGTACGCGCCCAGCGAGCGCGCGGGGCCGTGCCGGTCGACCTGACCCAGACGGCGACGGGTTACACCGCCTCGTCCGACACCATCGCCCACTGGAAGCACCCCTCCGACGCCGAGTTCGTCTACACCAGCGGCGAGGCCCTGTGGAACATCGAGCGCAACGGGCTCGGCCAGTGGACCGAGCCGCGCTGCCGCATCGCCTCCGCCGAGGGCACCACGATCACGATGGTCCAGCCCTGCTGGGACAACTCCAACAAGCGGGTCGAGTTCCCCGACATCCCCGGCCGCACGGTCAGCATGGTCGGCCCGGGCCATCTCACCAACAGCGGCAAGGCGACGTACGTCGAAAACGCTTACGAGCTCCTCGACCAGCCCGGCGAGTGGTACCTCGACAGTCACGCGCACAAGGTCTACTACCTGCCCCGCAAGGGCGAGGACCTCGCCCGCGCCGACGTCGAGGCCGCCGCGGCCGAGAAGCTCGTCGAAGGACGGGGCACGGCGGACGCGCCCGTGCACGACATCGCCTTCCGCGGCATCCAGTTCAGCTACGCGACCTGGCTGACGCCCTCACAGCCGGAGGGCTTCTCCGAGATCCAGGCCGGCTACACCATCACCGGCGACAAGGGCTGGGCCACCCAGGGCCTGTGCCAGTACGTCGAGGGCGGCACCTGCCCGTTCGCGTCCTGGACGAAGATGCCCGGCAACCTGTCCTTCGCGTACGGGCAGCGCATCGAGTTCGCCGACGACGTCTTCGCCCATCTCGGCGCCTCCGGGCTGGAGTTGGGGGCGGGGAGCAAGGACTCGTCCGTCCGCGGCAGCATCTTCACCGACATCTCCGGCAACGGCCTGGAGATCGGGGGAGTGGACGGCCAGACCCCGGCCTCCGGCGTCCAGGTGACGGACAATCACCTCTACGGCCTGCCCCGCGAGTACCACGGCGGTGTCGCCATCCTCAACGGCTACACCCAGCAGAACACCATCGCCCACAACCAGATCGACCACGTCGGCTACTCCGCGATCTCCATGGGCTGGGGCGGCTGGCCCGACAAGATCGGCGACGCGGCCACCCCGAACCCGAGCCACGACAACGCCGTCCGCGACAACCTGATCTACGACTACATGCAGGGTCTGGACGACGGCGGGGGCATCTACACCCAGGGGTTGACCGGCACCTCCATGGCCGACGGCGAGAAAGTCACCGGAAACGTCATCCACGACCAGTGGGGCCTCGGCAAGAACGTCTACACCGACAACGGCTGCACCTACGAGACGGTCGAGGGAAACGTCCTCTACAACGCTTCCTACGCCAACGTCGCCTCCCGTCACACCGACTACCGCGACGACCTCGGCAACAACGACCCGACCCTCGTCAAGGACAACTGGTGGGAGGAGGGCACGGCCGACGGCGACAACAAGGGGCTGGTGACCACCGGCAACAAGATCATGGCGGCCCTGTCCGACGTACCGTCAGAAATCCTCGACAACGCGGGACTCGAGCCGGGCTATCGCGGGCTGCTGGACCGCCGTATCGGGGCCGCATCCGTCCCCGAGGCGCCCTCCCGGGTCGGCACCAGCACGGCCGGCGCGGACGCCCTGTACGTCACCTTCAACCCGACCTTCGCGGACGGCGGTTCACCGGTGACCTCGTACACGGCACGGGCGTACGACGCGACGGGCCGGCAGGTCGGCCGACAGGGCGTGTCGGCGGCCGAGTTCAAGCGGACGGCGCTCGTGCGGATCGGCGGACTGCCCTCCACCGGCGGGCCGTTCACCGTGACGGTCGCCGCGAGCAACGCGCACGGCAGCAGCGCCGAGTCCCTGGCCTCGCTCCCGCTGACGCCCGCCGCGGCGAGCGTCCTGCCTGCCGCACCCACAAGTCCCAAGCTGCGTACGGCGGTCACGGCGGCCACCCTCGCCTGGACCCCGCCCACCGCGACCGGGGACGCGAAGATCGTGGGCTACCGGGTGACCGTCTCCGACGGCCGCGACCCGATCGACGTCACCGGCCGGGACGTCCTGGTCACCCAGCCCTCGGCCAAGGGCATGTTCCGGGTGATCGGCGGCCTGAAGCCGGGCACGTCCTACACGGTGACCGTCGCCGCGGTGACGGCGGCCGGCACGGGACCCTCGGCCACGGTGACGGCGAAGACCCCATCCACCTGAGGTCCCGCCACGATGATCAGTAGGCTCGGATTCCATGACTGAGGACTGGTCGAGAACCCGCCTCTGGGTGGAGAAGAGCCTGCACCCCGGCGACCGCATCCGCGGCGTCACCGCCCTGCGCGGCGGCTGGACCTCGCGGATGCGGCGCCTGGACATCGAGAGGGCGTCGGGGCCGCCGTACGCCCTCGTGCTGCGCTCCTTCGTCCGGCCCTTCTATCTGAAGGCCGCGGCGGGGCTGCTCGGGCGGGAGGCGGACATCCTGCGGCTGCTCGTGGACACGGACGTGCCGGCCGCGCGGCTGCACGCCGTGGACGCGGCGGGCAAGCACTGCGACCATCCCTCGCTGGTGATGTCGCTCCTGGCGGGCGGTGTGCGGGTGGACGAGACCGACGTCGAGCGCAAAAGCGTGCTGCTGGCGCGGCAGTTGGCCGCGATCCACGGGCTGCGGGTGGCGGAGGCGGACCGGCCGCGCACGTACCAGGCATGGACCGATGCCGAGCGCGCGCGGGTTCCGGAGAACACCGCGCGGCCGGAGCTGTGGCGGCGGGCCGTGGACGTGATCCGGCAGCCTCCGCCGCCGTACCGGCCCTGTTTCCTGCACCGCGACTTCCACCCGGGAAACGTGCTCTTCACGGGCACGGGAGCGGATCTGGCCGTCACCGGCGTCGTCGACTGGGTGGAGACCTCCTGGGGGCCGGCCGACCTGGACGTCTCCCACTGCTCGACCGCGCTCACCCTGCTGCACGGCGTCCCCGCGGGCCTGCGCTTCGCCGAGCACTACCGCGCGGCAGGCGGCACCCTCGACGAGGACCCGAGGGCCCACCTGTACTGGCGCGTCCTGGACGCCCTGGCCTACGCGCCGGACGCGGAGAAAGTCGCCGTGCCATGGCGGGAGTTGGGGCGGACCGATCTGACTCCGGACCTGCTCACCCGGCGCCTGGAGGACTATCTGCTGGCCCTGCTCGGCTGACTAGGCGCCGACCGCCGCCAGCACCGGCGTGCGGGCCGCGTCGTACCGCTCCAGCAGCACCCGCGCCACCTCCGGCGCGGGGCCGAGCACGTCGGCGAGCACGTCCGCCTCCGCCGCGCCCCGCGCGATGCGGTCCGGGAGGAAACCGGGGGCCAGTACGTACGGGGCGACCGCCACCTTCTCGCAGCCGAGGGCGCGCAGTTCTCGCACCGCGTCCTCGGTGCGGGGCAGGGATGCGGAGGCGAACGCAGGTCGCACGGCGCACCAACCGGTGTGCCGCCACTCCCGCGCGATTTCTGCGATCACTGCGATCGCCTCCGGGTCGGTGGACCCCGCCGAGGCCAGCACGACCCCGGTCGAGGACTTGTCGCCGGGCGTCAACCCGGCCTCGTACAGACGGCGTTCGAGCGCCGACAGGAGGAGCGGCGACGGGCCGAGCACCTCCGCCTGGCGGATGCGCAGCTGCGGCGGGGCGTCCCGCAGGACCGCCGGGATGTCCGCCTTCGCGTGGAACGCGCGCGTCAACAGGAGGGGCAGGGCGACGACTTCACATGCGCCCTCCGCCGTCAAGGACTCCAACACCCCTTGCACCGACGGGATGTTGAAGTCCAGGAAGCCGGTCTCCACCCGTACGTCCGGGCGCAGCGAGCGCACCCGGCGGACGAGGGCGTGCACCGTCGCGGCGTGCCGCGGGTCGCGGCTGCCGTGGGCGATGACCAGGAGGACCGGCTTCGTACGGATCATGGGCTCAGCTCTTCACCAGCAGGCCGCGGCTGCGCAGCACCCACCGCTCCAGCGGGCTGAAGATCAGCAGGTCGATGGCGATGCCGACGAACAGGATCAGGATGATGGCCTCGAAGACCATGGCCATGTCGCTGGCCGTGCGCGCGTTCTCCAGAAGCTGGCCCAGGCCCACACCGAGGTCCGGGAAGCTGGCGATGATCTCCGCCGCCATCAGGGAGCGCCACGAGAACGCCCAGCCCTGCTTGAGGCCCGCCACATAACCGGGCAGCGCGGCCGGCAGGACCACGTGCCGGATGCCCTTGATGCCCGTCGCGCCCATCGTGCGGCCCGCGCGCAGGAACAGCGGCGGCACCTGGTCGACTCCGGACACCAGGCCGTTCGCGATGGACGGGACCGCGCCCAGCAGGATCACGGCGTACATCATCGAGTTGTTCAGACCCAGCCAGATCACGGCCGGCGGCACCCACGCCACCGACGGCAGCGACTGGAGGCCGGAGAGGATCGGGCCGATCGCCGCGCGCACGAACTTCACCCGCGCCACCAGCAGACCCAGCGGGGTGCCGATGAGCAGCGCGAAGAAGAAGCCCAGCAGACCGCGGCTGACGCTGGTCCAGATGTAGCCGAGCAGGTCGCCCTTGAGCCAGGCGTCCTTGAACGCGCTGCCCACCTCGCCCGGCGAGGGCAGCTTGGACGGGTCGTCGACGATCGGATAGAGGATGTACCAGACGACCGTCACCACGGCGAGCGCGATGATCGGCGGCAGGATCTTGTTGACGAAGGTCTGCCGCAGGGTCGGGCGGCCGACGGCCGTGGTCTCCAGTGCGTCCAGACCCGCCTCGACGCTCCCGGCGTCCTGGGCCGCAGTGGTCTCAGTGCTGGCCATGACGGCGGATCTCCCCACGCAGTACATCGGTGATCTGAAGGGACAGTTCGGCCACCGGGGCGTCCTCGATGCGCCGCGGCTGCGGGATGTCGACGCTCCACTCGCGGGCGATCCGGCCCGGCCGGGACGACAGCAGGATCACCCGCTGCGCCAGCCGCACCGCCTCGCGCACGTTGTGCGTGACGAACAGGACGGACAGGCCCGTCTCCTCCCAGATACGGGTCAGTTCGTCGTGCAGCACGTCCCGGGTGATGGCGTCGAGCGCCGAGAACGGCTCGTCCATCAGCAGCAGGTTGCTCTCCTGGGCGAGGGCGCGAGCGAGCGCGGCGCGCTGGCGCATACCGCCGGACAGCTCGTGCACGCGCTTGCCGTACGCGCCCTTCAGCCGGACCAGTTCGAGCAGCTCCTCGGCCTTGCCGCGCCGCTCGGGCTTGGGAACTCCCCTGAGTTTCAGGGCGAGTTCGATGTTCTTGCCCGCGGTCAGCCACGGGAACAGGGCGTGCTCCTGGAACATCAGGGCGGGGCGCCCGTCCGTCGTGATGGAGCCCGCGCTGGGCTTGTCCAGCCCCGCCACCAGGTTCAGCAGCGTGGACTTGCCGCAGCCCGAGGCCCCCAGGAGGGTGACGAACTCACCCGGGGCGACATCGAGACTGATGTCGTCCAGGACGAGCTGCTGCCCACCGGGCGTCGCGAAGGACTTGGAGACGTGCTCCAGGCGCGCCGCGTACTCGACGGACTCGTCGGCCTTGGCGAGCGTCGTGGTCGTGGCCATGTTCGTCACCTCCTGGGAACTCATCGGGACCTGTGTCAGCTCGTGCCGAGACCGGCGGCGTCGACCGTGCTCTCACCCTCGGCCTTGAGGACCTTGTTGAGGATGCTCAGGTCGTAGATGCCGGTCAGGTTCGGCTTCTCCAGCAGACCGGCCTTGACCGCGTGCTCCGCCTCGGTGTTGAGGGTGGACGCCAGCGGGTCGTTGGTGAACTGGATGGACTTCCACGCCGAGTCGAGGACGTCCGTGGGCAGTTCCTTGCCGGAGTCGATGCCGAGCTGCTTGTTCGCCGCGGCCTTCGCCTCGTCCGGGTTGGCGTTGATCCACTTGTTGGACTCGACCGAGGCCTTCAGGACCGCCTCGACGGCCTTCGGGTGCGCCTTGAGGAACTTCTGCGACACGATGATGTTCGTGATCACGAACTTCTTGTCGGGCCACAGCGTGGACTCGTCGAGCAGCACCTTGCCACCCTCGGCGACCAGCTTCGACGCGGTCGGCTCCGGCACCCAGGCACCGTCGATCGAGCCGGCCTTGAAGGCGTCCGGGGTGATCTTGTTGTCCGTACGGACGACCGTGACGTCACCCTTGCCGCTCTCCGCGTCGACCTTCCAGCCCTGGTCGGCGACCCAGTTGAGGAACGCAACGTCCTGCGTGTTGCCCAGCTGAGGGGTGGCGATCTTCTTGCCCTTGACGTCCTTCAGGGACTTGATCTTCTTCGGGTTGACCACCAGCTTCACACCGCCGGACGCCGAACCGCCGATGATCTTCAGGCTCTTGCCGTCGGACTTGGTGTAGCCGTTGATCGCCGGGGAGGGGCCGATCCAGCCGATGTCGATCGAACCCGAGTTGAGGGCCTCGATCTCGGAGGGACCGGCGTTGAAGGTCGCGTACTCGGCCTTGGTGGCGCCGAGTTCCTTCTGGAAGAGGCCCTGCTCACGGCCGACCAGTGCGGTGGCGTGGGTCAGGTTGCCGAAGTAGCCGATCTTCACGGAGTCGAGTCCGTCGATCTTCTTGGACCCGGCGGCGACCTTCGCGGTCTCGTTGTCGTCGGACTTGGACCCGTAACCGCAGGCGGCGAGGGTGAGCAGAGGGAGTGCTGCGATCACGGCTATGCCGCGGCGAAGAAACGTCGAGCGGTTGACAGGCACGGGAGGCTTTCCTCTCGTTGGCCCGGCGGTCACGGTCTTTCAGGTCGTGGCCGGGAGATCGGCAGGTTTGCGTCTACGGCGGTGGGGGGTGAGGGCGCGCAAGCGGTGCGCGTACGTCAGCGCACACATCGCGCCACTCCGCCCTGCCCGCTGCCGAGGTCGCCGCTGCCGACGCGGCCGCCCTCCTTGGCGAACGTGGAGTAGTAGTCGAGGGAGTTCATGTCAGAAGTCCCACCCGTCGTCCTCGGCCTCGTCCTTGACGGGCTCGGGGGACGCGAACGACTCGCCGACCATGCCCGCGGTGAGCGTGGTGCCGTCGCTGGGGTCGATCAGGATGAACGAGCCCGTGCGGCGCGAGTCGGCGTAGGAGTCCACCGGCAGCGGCTCCGCGGTGCGGATCTTCACGCGGCCGATGTCGTTGGCGACGAGCTGTCCCGGGTGCGGGTGCAGGGACAGGTCGTCGAGCGTGAGACGGGACGGGATGTCCTTGACGATCGCCTTGACCGTGCGGGTGCCGTGCTTGAGCAGCACCCGGTGGCCGACGGTCAGCGGGGCGTCGGCCACATGGCAGACCGTGGCCTCGATGTCCTGTGTAGTCGGCGGGGCGTCCTTGCTGGGCACGATCAGGTCGCCGCGCGAGATGTCGATGTCGTCCTCCAGGAGGATCGTCACCGACTGGGTGGTCCAGGCGGAGTCGACCGGCTCGCCCAGCAGGTCGATGCCGGAGATCTTCGTCGCGCGGCCGGACGGCAGGACGGTGACCGCCTCGCCGACGTGGAAGGAACCCGCGGCGATCTGACCGGCGTAACCCCGGTAGTCCGGGTGCTCGGCGGTCTGCGGGCGGATCACGTACTGCACGGGCAGGCGCGCGTGGCAGTGGCTCAGGTCGTGGGTGACCGGGACCGTCTCCAGGTGCTCCAGGAAGGTCGGGCCGCCGTACCAGTCCATGTTCGCGGACGGGTCCACCACGTTGTCGCCGGCCAGCGCCGAGATCGGGATCGCGGTGATCTCCGGGACGCCCAGCTCCAGCGCGTACGCCGTGAACTCCTCGGCGATCGCGGCGAAGACGGACTCCTGGTAGTCGACGAGGTCCATCTTGTTGACGGCGAGGACCACGTGCGGGACCCGGAGCAGGGCCGCGATCGCGGCGTGCCGGCGCGTCTGCTCCACCACGCCGTTGCGCGCGTCGACCAGGATCACCGTCAGCTCGGCCGTGGAGGCACCCGTCACCATGTTGCGGGTGTACTGCACGTGGCCGGGGGTGTCGGCGAGGATGAACCGGCGCTTGGGCGTGGCGAAGTAGCGGTAGGCGACGTCGATGGTGATGCCCTGCTCGCGCTCGGCGCGCAG